>JAIOSD010000044.1 GCA_021107835.1 archaeon | reverse complement strand
CCAACATAACCATGTTTTTGTAATATTTCTAGTGCATTCTTTATAACTTTAGATACATTATTTATTTTACATTCAGTTTTTCCTATTCTTTCACAATTCAATATGCTTGAAAGTGCATTTGCGAGTGTATCGTTCATTGACATTTTTTAAACCTCAGCTATATTTTTTAAATCCTATTTTTTTTGCAATATCTCTAAAACATTGTCTACATAAACCTAGTCCATACTTTTGGATGTGTGCTTTATTTCTTCCACACCTTTTGCATTTCTTTAATGCTGCTCCACATGAACGTTCTTTTGGTTTGTTGTGCTTCACATACTTAGCAAGCTTTACTGGCTTTGCCCTAAGTTGTGTAAATGCTTTTTTATAACTACTAGTTGTCATTTTATTCTTCCTCTCCTATTTTTAAATTAAAGTTAGATTCCATATATTTTATTGCTTCTTCTTTTGTTATCCTATGTTTTTTTGGAATTTTTTTTGTTTTGTATTTTCTATTTTTAATTCTAAATCCAGGTCTGATTAAAGTAACTGCTACTTCCAGCCCTATAATACCTACTTCTACAATATATTCTACTTCTGGAATATCAATGTATTCTGGTACTCCGAATGAAAAGTTTCCTTCTTTGTCGAACGAAGTAATTTTTAGCTTGTTATCTACGGCACTTAATAATTTTTTTAGTAATTCTTCTGCTTCTTTTCCACGAAGAGTTACTTTTGCACCTATTGCTAATCCTGGACGAACTCCCCAAGTAGGGATTCTTTTTTTAGAAACGTTTTGTAGAGGTTTTCTTTTTGTTAATGTACTTAGCAGCAGTATAGCTTTCTCTAGCTTATCCCCTGCTTCTCCAACACCTACATTAAGGGTTATTTTCTCTATCCTTATTTCTTTCATCTTATTCATTTGGCAAAGTTATAATTGGTTTTGTTTTTCCAATTACAAATACGTATTTTTTTAGTGTTTCAAAGTTTTCTTTTCCTTGTGTGAAAATTATTTTTGTTGGTTGGGATCCTTTTGTTTCTATAATTTCTTTTATTGCTCCAATATGCCCTACTTTTTTCCCAGCAAGAATATAGATTAAAGCCCCTTTTTCGAATTTTAGGTGCTCCTTTACTTTATTATCTGAAAATACTATTGTGTCTCCAGTACTATATTTCTCTTTTGAAAGCAAGTTTGTACCATCTAAGAAATTCACTTGAATCTTATTTCCTTTTATTGTAGTTTTTTTAATAACCCTTTTTGGATTTATTTTTATTTCAGCTGTTGAAATTTTTACTGGAACAAGTTTTCCTTTTTTATCTATCATAATCCTAAAGTTATCTTTATCTGCTGTAAGAACATCCATTATTCCAACTGGGAATTTTTTATCTTTCCTGACTTTTCCATTAACTAAAATTTTTCCTTGGCTTAGAATATATTTTGTTTCTTTTGTAGTAGTTGAATAACCAAGCATTTCTTTAAGAAGTACCCCCATAGGTAGAGAATTTTCAGTTTTATGAGGTCCTGGTGTTTGCTTAGTAATCCATTTAGTTATTTTTCTCTTTATTGGACATGAGTTTTGCGCTGCAATTCTTTTTATATGATTTTTTACCATTTTATTTCCTCTCTATGCTTGCCTTTCTTTTTTTATCATCTATTTTTAATTCTGTGATCATTAAATTTGAAGGATCTAATGGGTAAGGGACTTTTGTTCCATCTTTTTTTATGTTTTCAACCCCTTGTACTATGATTTTTATGTTTCTCAGGTCTACCCTTTCTACTTCTCCAGTTTTTCCCTTATATTGCCCTCGTAACACTTTTACCTTATCTCCTTTTACAACAGGAACATTTCTCTTGGCGTGTTTTTCTCTCAACTCTTTTGAAAGATTGACTGAAACAAACTTCTTTTTTATATGAGCTGGAGCATTATGTCTATATTTACGTTGCTTCCTTGGCTGCTTGCTACTTTTCCATGATGTTGAAAATATTGATTTCATTTTAAACTATAATTTTTGCCACTTTTCCTACGGCAGGCCACCGTTGTGGAACTTCTTTTGCAATTGGACCCTTGAAAATGGTTCCTTTTGGATTTCCTTTTTCATCTTTACATATTACTACTGCATTGTCTTCAAACTTTACCCTTGTCCCATCTGGTCTTGTAAATTCTTTTCTTTGTCTTACTAAAATTGCTGGAACAAGTTGTTTTCTTATATCTTGGGAGCCTTGAATCACAGAAACTTTTAGTAAATCTCCTATTCCTGCTGAAGGATATCTTCCTTTTCTTGTTTTTGCTCCTTTTACTGATACTAAAAATACCCTTTTAGCTCCAGAATTGTCACAAACGTCTATTCTAGATCCTCTTACAAGTACCCCGGTTATTTTTGCGTTAATTGCTTTCATTTTTTTTGATAATATTTAGTATTACAAATTTCTTTGTTTTGCTAATTGGTCTTGTTTCTGCTATCATTACATAATCTCCTTTTTGTGCATCTATACAAGGTGGATTATGTGCACTAACTTTGGATTTTTTCTTTTCTGTTCTTTCATATTTTTTAATTTTAATTAATCTGTCCCATTCAACTGTTGCAGATTTGTGAACATCTTTAGAGATTACTTTTCCAGAGAAAGTTCTACCTCTTACTTTCAAAGTCCCATGAAATGGACAATTATTATCTTCACATTTCTCTTTAGGAAACTCCACTTCAAATCCAATCTGTTTTTTTGTTTTCATTTTTTTATCCTATCTTCTGGTCTTTTTTTTATTTTTTCCCCTTCAACCACTTCATCCCCTATTTTTAAGGTGACATGTGATTTAAGGATGGTTTTTCCATTGTCTAATTTTATTGTGTTTTTTGTTTCTTCGATTATTTTTCCTTTCAAACCAACAAGGGTTTTATTTTTTGAGCTAATGACCTCTACTTCAGAGCCAATTAACTCTTTTCTCCATCTAGTAACCATTTTTAATCAATGGTGTCTGAATTGAAGCCGAGTTTAATCAACACGTCTTTTACCTTTGCTACGTGATCGCCTTGTAACTCTATTGTGGAATCTTTTACAGTTCCACCACAAGCAAACTTGCTTTTGAGTTTTTTTGCGACGTCTTTTATGTCTATTGTGGTTTTGTCTATCCCTTCAATAATAGTCATTAGTTTTCCGTATCTTTTCTTTTCTTTTCGGATACGAATTCTTTGTTCTTCTTTTGCTATTGTTTCACAAACACAAAGGTCCTCTGGAAGCCCACATTTTGGGCATATTTCAGTCATACTTTATTCTCACCCTCCTTGAGTCGATTTATAGTTAATATCCTTGCTATGGTTTTTCTTATTTCTTTAATCTTTCCAGGATTTTCTGGAAGCGAACCCATAGCTACTTGAGCATTAATACTAATTAGTTCATTTCTTAGCTCCTTTAATTTTCCTGAGCTAGTTTTCTCATCCATTTGTTTTATTTCATTTAGCTTTAGTATTGCCATCTTTCTTCTTTTCTGCTAATTCTATAGCAGTTGGTACTTTTTCTTGTTTTTTTTCTTTTTTCTTTGGAATAGCCTCTATGATTTCTTTTTTTGATTCTTCTACCACTTTTTCAGCTACTTTTTCAGCGGTTTTTTCATCCATTGTTTCTTTTAATTCTTCTTTAACTTCTTTTTTAATTTCTTCTTTAACATCCCCTACTTTTTTCTCTTCTTTAACTTCTTCTTTAACATCCCCTACTTTTTTCTCTTCTTTAACTTCTTCTTTAGGTGTTTTTTGTTCTAATTCTTTTATCGTTATTCGATCTGGCAAAACCACATCAGGGGTTAAAATACTTACCTTTACTCCGACAGAACCTGATTTGAGATGTGCAACTGCAAAGCCTTTACTAATAAAGTTTTCTGCAATATCTCCTGATTTTTTTAGATGTCCTGCTGAAAATCTCCAAGTTTTGGAACGTTGGGATGGAACCCCCCTTCCTGAGAGAACTATTTCTGCACCTATTGCCCCGGCACTCATTATATTTTCCAGGGATTTATACCCAAGGAACTTAAATCTACTTGGACCAAATCTTTCAAAAGTGTGCACTATATGTTTTGCAACAGAATGTGGGTTTAGGTTTGTGTTATCCATTTCTCCAACTTCAATTTGGGGATTTTCTAATCCAAATTTATCTTTTAATACTAGAGTAAGTTCTTTTATGTTAGAACCTTTTCTACCCACTATAAATCCTGGTTTTGAAGTATGAATTATGATTTTTTCTCCTAATGGGGTTTTTTGAATCTGTGTGTGAGAATATCCTGGACGATCTAACTCTTCTGCTATATAGTCTAATATTTCAAATTCTTTTAGTTTTTTCTTTATTATCTCTCTTTCAATCATTTTCTTTCTCCATAACTTTTACATAGAGATGAGTGTTTTTCATTTTTCTACGTCTTAATCTACCATAGTGCCATTGTTGTGGCCCTTTGTCTGCTTTTAGCTCTGTGATTATTAAATTGTTAATATCTAGCCCTTTGTCTTCTGCATTTGCTTCTGCAGTTCTTAATATTTTTATGAAATAGGATATTGCCTTTTCAGGATATCTTCCTGAAGCGATTTTTCCTGGTTTGTGCCCCATATCTCTATTATATCTTTTGAAAGGGAGTGCCTTTTTTTTGTCAAGTACTTCTTGTAAAAGTTTTCTTGCTATTTGAAGTTCTTTTTTTCTTATGAAGTTTGAAATTTCTACTGCCTGTTTTGTTGAGATAGGTAGACTTAGTGATCTTGCAATAGCAAAATGTTCTGATTTATCTACTAGCTTAGGCTCTTCCTTAGGTTTTTCTTGCTTTACTGGTTCCTTTGGTTTTTCTTTCTTTACAGGTTCTTTTGGTTTAACTGCCTTCTCTTCTTTCTTTACAGGTTCTTTTGGTTTTTTCTCTTCAGTCATTTTTATTTAACAGATTGGTGCGCAGATGATTTTGTAGCCCCAATACCTGGTGCACTGTGTTTTAATCTCTTTCTTGTTTCTGCAAACTCTCCTAATCTATGGCCTATCATTTCTGGTTGTATTTCTATTTGTACATACTCTTTTCCGTTGTGAATATTAATTTTTAGATCCACCATATTTGGAAGAATTATCATTCCTCTACAATGGGTTTTTATTCTTTTTTTGTAAGTTCCTTGGTTTGTTGCTTCGATTTTCTTTAGTAATTTCTTTTGGGAATCTGTGAACCCTCTTGTAAGGGCCCTTCTTTTTCTAGCAGGAACTAGTTTAGCTAAGTCTTGTAAAGACATTTCCTTTAATTCTCCTAGTGTTTTACCGTGGTATGTGAATTCTTTTTTTGCCATTTTTATTTTTTCTTACCTGTTCTTTTTGAAGCTATTGAACCAACTTTTCTTCCTGAAGGTGCATTCCTTGAAACTGTTCGTGGTTTACCCATGTGTCTTCCCCTTCCAGAACCAAATGGATGGTCTACTGCGTTCATTGCTACCCCAGAGGTTTGTGGATATAACTTATTTTTTGCCCGCATCATATGCATTCTTTTACCGGCTTTTAAAATAGGTTTTTCTTGTCTTCCTCCGCCCGCCATAATCCCTATTGTAGCTCTACAAGCTTCATTTAAGATTTTTGTTTTTTTAGATTTAAATTGAATAGTAACTTTTTTGCCTTTTTTTGCTATTACTTTTGCTGAAGTTCCAGAAGCTTTCATAAACTTTCCACCATCTCCAACTTGAGATTCTATATTTGATACATTTGTTCCTATTTGAACTATTTTTAGAGGCACTGTGTTTCCTTCTACTGGTTGAGCATTTGCACCAGAGCTTACTTCTTGGTTTGTGTGTATTCCTAATGTTGCTAGAGTTAGTATTCTATCTCCGCCTTGATATTCTATTTCCACTAATGGAGTAGAGTGTCCTGGGCAATTTATGATATCTACAACTTTTCCCATAATGATTCCTGATTTTTCTATCTCATCATAAGTCCGATAAGAAGTTGCTCCAACATACCGGTGGCTAGGTGCTTTGTAAGTGTGTGTTCCTCTTCCACGTCTTTGTGTTATTAGTCTCTTACCCATTTTTACATTAATCCTAATTTTGTAGCAATATCAATTGCTGGTGTGTCTGGTGATAATAATAAATATGCTTTCTTTTTATTGTCTGGTGTGTGTAATGTTGTTATTTTTATTACTTTAACTTTAAATAGTTCTTCTACAGCATTTTTTATATCTTGTTTTTTTGCTTTTCTATCGACTATTAAAGTCAGTTTATTTTCTGTTTCCATCATTTTAACCGCTTTTTCAGTTGTTAGCGGGTACTTTATTACTTTGTACGAGTCCATTTTTCTTTGTGTAAAATAATTTTTCTTTATCTAATCTTTCTATTGCGCCTAAAGACCATATTACAAATCTTCCAGGTTCTGCTCCTGGTGCCAATAGCTCTGTGTTTAGTGAGCTTACTTCTACAACATCAAAACCAGGTAGGTTTTTGCATGCTTTGTAAACGTTTGTGTTATTATCTGAAACTACAACTAGTGGACCTTTTGTTTTTCTATATTTTCTTCCACGCATTGTTCCTTTTCCTGCCCTTATTTTTTTGTTTTCTGCCCTTTCTAATTCAGGTTTTAAGTTTAATTTTATCATTAATTCTTTGAAATCTTTTGTTTTTTCAATTTGTTCTAACTTATCTATAATCATTGGTATGTTTTCTAAGATTGTAAATCCTTTTTGTTTTAAATATTCTTTATCTAAGGTTGCTGCCATTGCAGATCTTATTGCTTTTTGCTTTTCCTTTCTGTTTATGTTTTTTTCATAAATCTTTTCTGCCTTTGGCGGATGAGCCCTTCTTCCACCCTTTGTTCCAGAAACAACTGCACCTTCATAGATAAATTGTGTTCCTCGTCTAACCATAACTTTTCTTGGGATTCTGGATATACTCCTACCATATCCACCCCTATACGCACGTCTTCTTCTTGATAGTTTTGCAGAGTATTCTAATCCTGCCCTTGGATCGGTTCCGTATTTTTGTCTTTTATTTGCTTGTATAACTAGAACTGCCCTTTTG
>JAIOSD010000039.1 GCA_021107835.1 archaeon | reverse complement strand
GATATTGCTGTTGTGCTGTAAAATTTTCTCATAATAATCTAATTTGTAAAAATTGCTGTTAATCTATTTGACATAAAGTTAAGATTAATTTTATGTTTTCCGAACTTTTTATAAGAAAAAACAAATTGTTTTCAAATTTCATACACAAATTATTAATTTGTCATTATTCAACTTCTTTTCTAAAAATTTATATATTTATGGATAATCAATACCTCCATTTGGATATTTGCATCTTTTAAGTCTGCTTAACCCTTAAACTTATTAATTGAAATAATCATATATTCTGAACAAGTTGGTTCAAATCTGCAATTATCACGTATTCTTTTAGGTGCGACATTTTGATATATTTTTATTAGCCAAATAAAGATTTTTTTTATCATTTTTTTGATATAATTCCATTTTAAGTTCAGTATCTATTACGTGAGTATAAAAAATGTAAGGGATAAATCCGCATAACTTTTCAATTATAAAAGTAGCAAAAATTTTGGGTTTTTGACCTCTTAAACTATTTACAAAAGCAAAATCGCAAAAGATTTTGCGGTGCTTGTTACTTGTTGCTGCTTCTCAATTTTGTAATATGTCCTTATTTTTTTTATACATTGTTGGCGGTATGTTACTTTTTAATGATAGAGTCTATAATATTTATTATTTTTTTTATATTCTCATAATGTTCTTTCATATTTGTAAAAGTTATACTATCAGGATTACCATGTGCAATATTATTTCGATTTGAGATGACAGAGTTTAAAGAACTTTTCATTGTATCGGACAATTGGCTATTAAATTTCTCCATCCAGCTTGAATCAAAAGAATTGAGAAATGTATTTAATTTTTCATAATTAACATTAGTGAAATGTTTATTTTTAGATTTAATATGGTTAGCAATAGGTTTTGCAGAAGTTGAATCAGCAAAATCACCAATTTGAGACTTTAAATAGTTTTCAAAAAGTCCAGAAGTTTTAACACACAAATATTTAGAAAAATGAGACTGAACTTCCTCATCATCAATATTTTTTGCTGTGTCAAACAATGCATCTAACGAGGAAATATAACTTTTTATCCTAAAATGCATTTTCTATATATCTTTAAATGTTTCAATACTTTTATTTATTCTACCCTTAACAGAAGATTCACTTGACGTGCTACTTTCTACAAATGAGAGAAAATCTTCTTGGTGTAAAAGCCATTCATATTTAGCTTTTAATTTTTCTAAATCAATAGTCTCATCTTTTTCTAATCTTTTCGCAACTCCAATCATTATGGAATCAAATATTGCAGCATTTAATCTATTTCCTGTCCTAAAAGCTCTTTCTCCAATTGATGAATATATTATATCTATGGTAGTATAGAACAAATTTCGTAAAACTTCTTCTTTATAAATTTCTAAATTTCTATTTGAAGCCATGAAAGAATTTAAGAATGATTTTAATACCTTTTTATATTTTTCATATCCATAATAAAGACTGAAAAACCTTAACAAAAGCTCTTCTTCTTTCATTCTACGATTTTTCTTACCGAATATTTTTCTCCAATTTGGATTTTCTATTAATAACGTAAGTAGCTCATTGAATTTACCATAATAAACACAAGCTCTTATCTCTTGTGGCTGCAAAGGTGTCCCACCTGTGTTTAACCTTTCAAATATCATATAGATACTACTTTCGTCATCAGTAGGTGTATCTTGTTTAACGACAGTTGCATGTAGTATAGAATCATCTAATCTATTTTGATCAGCTACTTTTAAATCATCGTATGTCAGACCTTCTAAATCACTTTGAACTCCCTTTAATCTGAATTTTTTTTCATCAAAAACACCTTTATAAAAATTTGCAATACTCAACATTCTTTGTTGACCATCAATTATTAACAATCTTCCAGTATCAACTTCTTTTGATAGAAAAACACCTGGAACAGGCAATCCTAATATTAACGATTCAATAAACCTTGAAGCTTGAATATGTGTCCAAACATATTTTCTTTGAAATGGTGGAACAAAGATTTTTTCCTTTTCTATTCTTTGAACAATACTATCTATTGTATAATCAGCACCATAGCTTGTTATTGAATAACGAAAATCTTCATTCTCGTCAATGATTTCATCAATTATTTGAGTTTCTTCAAATTCTTGCTTATTTTCTTCCATATTGTTATATTATTACTTTTATTTCAAATCTTAATTACCGCCAACACAAGTGTTTACGTTGTATCTTTATTCTTTGTTATATCATTTCATTGATTAAAGATATTATCGTAAAAACACTTGTTGGTTGTCGTGTCTCAAATTTACAATATTTTAATAAAAAATAGATTTATTACTTCAATATTTTGAATTTATGGAGTAAATCTGCCTTTTTGGTAAATTTCTATATCGTATCAATAACTTTTTTCATAAAAGACAATATTTCTCATAAAAAAAACGTTCAAGTTAATCATTAAAAGCTTTTCTGCTTTTTGTAAATAAGTTTAAAACTTTATAAAATTACTTTCCTAAACTTCTTAAACTTTTTTACTTATGTTTTTGCAAAACAATAAATGATTAACTTGAACACTTTATTTCTTATTGTCTTTTTTCTTACATGACAATCCAACATTTGTGTTGACGTAACTCAAATTTTCTGTTACGTATATATCTGTTTTGTGCGTAATAAATTTTGATTATTTTGAGTTACTTTTATTTAACGCAATTCAAAATTCAGACCCAAATATTTTTCTCTTACTTCAGGATTTGATGCAAGATCGTGTGCCGTGCCTGATTCAAGAATATTTCCTTCATAAAGCAAATATGCACGGTCTGTAATACTTAATGT
>JAIOSD010000054.1 GCA_021107835.1 archaeon | reverse complement strand
TGTACAGAACCAGAACAAACTCCATATTGCAAAGAATTAGAGGGGTTACTTTCTCCAGAACCATCAGAAGTATCAATATTACAATCATTATCTAAACCATCACAAACTTCAGTAGCACCAGGATTAATTGCAATATTGGTATCATCACAATCCCCATATCCGAGTAATCCAATATAATTACAAGCATCTTCTGTTGAATTAATAGACCATTCATCTCCATCTAAGTCTATACATTGATTGCTTTCATTGTAGACCGAAGAAGCGATAAATAAAGGATATGTATCTTGGGAAAATTGGTTATTGGTATCTAATGTTATTATTTTAAGCTGTCCTGCACCCAAAGGTAAATAATTTGTATTTATTTGATATATTAATCCTCCCTCTATCGGCAAATTTACTTCTTCAATTAAAATCCAATCCTCTGGATAAACTTCTTGCCCATAATAGATTTGGTATTTTAGAAAATTTGGGCTTTTAGAAATACCATAAATATTTAATATGGAATCTTCTTGTTTTGTTGAATTTGCATCTATTAGTGTAACTGGGAATGAACCATACTGTAGAGATTGATTTGAAAGTAAAACGGCTTTATGGGCGTTTATTCTTCCATTTCCTGCGTATTTATTTTTCTGTACAAATGGATCTACTGCGGTTTGAACAACTGATTTAACTTCTAAGGGGGTTAGGTCTGGATTTATTGAAAGCATTAATCCTATAACTCCTGCAACTGTAGGTGCTGCCAAGGAGGTTCCTTCTGAAAATGTATGGGGGTAATTTGTTGATGTTATTGCATTTGTTGTAAATAATGCTGCAGGTGCCCCAACATCTGACTTAGGACCATAGTTAGTATCTCCAGAAGCTGATCCCTCCCATAATCTATCAAACCAATTAGTACCTGTTACACAAATACTTTCCTTTATTTTACAATAACTATTTGTATAACTAGTTCCATCATTAGCGGCTCCAAAAATTACTGAAACATTATTTTGAGTAGCATATTCTACTGCATCTATTACATCTGTTGGGGGATTTATCCCAATACATTTCCAACTAAGTGTTATAACTCTTGCACCCATGTTTACATCATAAATTATTCCTTCGTCTAGCCTTCCAGTAGTTCTTGAAGGAATAATTGTACAATTCCAACAAACGCCCATCACACTGTATGCATTATTTGCTTCAGCAGCTATAACTCCTGATGTTTGTGTGCCATGAGTTAGGGTATTTGATGGCTCATTGTCATTACTTACAAAATCCCATCCAATAAAATCATCAATTTTTCCATTTTCATCGTCATCAATACCATTTACATCATCTGGATCAAAGTAATAACTTGGGTAAGTATTATTGTAGAAAGTATCACCACTCCAAAACTCATAACTTGTAGTCCCATTATAGATTATCACTACACCATCCCCATCAGCATCTTCTCCCAGATTTTTTATAACATTATTTACTAAATCTTTATGATACCACATAACAGACTGATCTGGATTTCCAATTATAATTCCATTTCCGGTAGTGATATCCCAAGCTTCTGGTGCATCAATATCTGCATCTTCTGTAATATTGATACTCCATTGTCCGATGTCTGCAAAATTATCTCCAGTATTGTGCAAATCCCATTTTTTATAAAAGTTATATTCATTTGGGAATAAAATTAAACTATCATGATATCTTGGTTCTGCTGTTTCCACGTTTGGTAATTCTTTCCATTTTTCTATTTCAGACAAAACATCTAAAGTCGGCTCTATTTTTATCTCCATCCACCTATTCAAACCAATTTCATTCCAGATTTGTTTTTTCTTTGGATCTTTTGGTTCTATTAATTTTTTTTCAATTATTATTCCTTCTGTAAAATTAGACTCATTTGTTTTCACCGATTCTATTGCTTTTTTTGCTAATTCAGGTGTATCAACATTTACATTTTCTTTAAATTTTACTTTTATTACCCCTGGAATAGGGTTGCTACCATAATAATCATCCCACAAAATCAATTCTAGATTATCTGTTGTGTTTGTGATATTATTTAACTGACTATTGTTTATTTCTTCTTGAATATTTCCTTTTTTAGGAGTAAAAAGGGCCTTTATTTTTCCTTCTTTTGGATCAAAAATTTCCTCAAAAATTAACTTTTTTTCTAGAACAATTGCTTTGTTAGAAATAATTTCCCCATTATAGGAAAAAAAACCAAAAAAAATTAGTAAAAAGATTAACAATAGGATTATGTGCCCCCTTTTCATAAGGGGGATATAGTATGATTAACTTATATATTTATCTTTAATTACAAGTTAATCTATAGAATAGTTTGTACTTGTTTTTTGATAGTTTTGATTAGTTTATTCCTAAAAGTTTTAATAAGTTTTCCCAAAAATTTAAAGTTGGAGGCGCAAATTGTGGTTCTGTTCCAGTGTATACCCAATAAGCAGTTCCAATCACAACATCCTCTGAAGTTATGCTTGTTATGCTATTAAAGATTTGGTTTCCTTCAAAATCATATCCATCAATAGTGGAACCTACTAAATTCCAAGTATCTTCTTCTAATGGATAAACATATGTGTCTATTAACTCTCCATTAAAAGTTATAGTTTTATCACTATCAGAATATACTATGTATCCTTTATTCGTTTCGATGGTGGAAAGTTCGTTAATTATTTCTTTATAATTCATTTCCCAACTGCTTCCGCCATAACTTAAAACTATGTCAGAATCAAATTTATTTATATTGTTATCAACTAAATTACTTAATGGTATGGAAACAAAGTTCCAAGTGCCTTCATATAAATTTAATTCATAAGAATCCAAATCACAACCACTTCCCTCGATACATTGCCCTACTCCACAATCTGTTAAAACCTCATTAGAAGATTCTAAAATACAAGAATCTCCTTTACAAATAAGGGTAGTTATATTTTCTGTATTGCCAATACAAGTTCTTGTTTCAGAACTGGGATCATCGCTATTACATTCTGCCCCACAACTTCCCGCTACACAACTATAACTACAAGTAGTTATTTTTACACATTCATAGCCACCAAGACCATTTGATTTTTTTCCATTACACTCAGAACAAGGTTCACACTGGCCTTCTCCACTAATTATACAATCAAGAGGAACCCCCCCATTATAACTACTACAATCAATTTCTTCAATGCAAACATCATTAAAGCATATCAATTCATCTTCTGAACAATCTGTTACTATTACTTCTTCTTCTAAAACACATAAATCATTACAAGTGATTGTTTCTTCTTCTAAAGTATAACTATCTAAACAAACTGGTGTGGTTGTAGGTTCCGCTTCTGAACATTGTGCAGAACAAAAATCGGAATTACATTTATAATCGCATTCGCCTACATCTACACAGATATCTTTTCCATAAATATTTGATTTTGTATTTTGGCAACCTTCGCACCAAGTACAAGAATGATCAGAACTACAACTCTTTTGATCTAAATATATACAGGAATCACAAATTGGACAATCTCCTGGACAAGATAAACAGTTTTCTCCAGGATTGCATACTAAATCTCCGCAAACTTCAGAGGAATGATAATTTAATGTATTTTTGTTATCGTATCTTTCCATAGGCCAATCCCTTATCTCAGTATCTGTACTTTCAGTCCTCCATAGATTAACAACTGAACCCCCCACGAGAATTTCAATCTTATTATCCCCATCAATATCTTTTATTATTGGAGGTATGTAATCATTTATATGTTGTGGCCAACCATTTACAGTAGAACCGTCTTGATTAAAAGCATATAAGAACCCCCCAAACTTACCCCCATCAACTAGAACTTCCAATTCATTATCCCCATCTATATCTCCTGTAATGGCTAGACTAGAAAATGCGGCCTCTTTTGTTTGTGGCCATCCTGAAACTAATGAACCGTCCCCATTAAAAACAAATATTTTTCCAACTGACCTATAACCAAAAGCATAAGGATTAGAAGTATCATCTCCCTCTTCAATTGCTATTATTTCTGGTAATTCGTCGGAATCCAGATTTCCGATAGAGAGATAATAATTATTTAATGGTATTGGGCTCCACTCATATGCATTTTGTGGCCAACCATCTACAATAGAACCATCATAATTAAAAGCATATATTTTTTTAGAGTCAGTAAGAATAATAATTTCGGCGAACCTATCACCATCAATATCTGCAAGAATTGGATTTTGATAAAAATCTTCTTGAAGAATTATGGGCCAACCTGGTAAACTATTTCCTTCATCATCAAAAACCTCTAAATAATTAGAATGGGGAATTATTATTTCTTTATTTTCATAATTATCTAAATTTGCTACTGCCAGGTATATTTCATACCCTGGCTCATCCTCTAGTGGCTTTGGCCAACCTGGTAAATTGTTTCCTTCGTAATCTAGGATGTGTAACTGATTATCCAAATATGTAAGGAATATTAATTCTTGGTTTCCATTTTCATTTATATCTGATAAAACTGGTTGAGAAGCCACCATATTCGGAAATTGTTGTGGCCAGTTTGGCATATGTGTCAAATCATCCCTTAAAATAGTAATATGAGAATAAGTATATGTTACAATTTCTTTATTCCCTTCATTATCTACATCCCCAATTAGTGGCTTTTCTGTTGTTGAACCCCCCATTTCTGAATAATCATATGAGCCAATTAGATTGCCTCCATAATCATAAAGAGATAGGAACTCTCCAGAAGATATTAGGATTTCATAAGCCCCATCCCCATCTAAATCCCCCAACGTTGGGCTTACAGGTATTGGAAACTCTTTTGGCCAGTTTGGGGCGTTTAGTAATCCCCTTACAAAAGGGAACGTATCAATTGCTTCTTGACCAAATGCATCGGTTGTTACCAATTTTATAAGATATTCTCCTACTGGTAAGTCAACTAAATTTAGTTGATATAAAAGCCCAGAATCCTCCATTTCTGATGATTCTCCTGCAAATGCCCAAGTTTCTGGATAAATCCCTAAACCATAATAAATTTCATATTTTAGAAAATCTCCTCCGTTTGCTACCCCGTATATATCTAATGTATTCCCCGCTCTAGGATAAGTAGTTTCTTTTTCTATAATTGCTACTGGAAAAGATCCATAGTCAATAGTATTTTCAGCATTTTGTAGTGCTTTTTCTGCATCTATTATTCCGTTTCCAGCATAAACACTCGGGGTTACTAGTGGATCTACAGAACTTTGTAAAATTGAGTATACTTCTTCTGAACTTAACAAAGGATTTTTTGAAAGTATCATGCCTGCAATTCCTGCTACAAGTGGGGCTGAAAATGAGGTTCCACTTTCTTGGATATATGTATTGCCCGCCATGGTAGTGTAAATATTCCATCCTGGTGCTGCTACATCTGTACGCCATCCGTAATCAGAAAAGCTTACTAGTTTATTGTTATGCTCTGTAGCAGAAACACAAAGAACCTTGTTGTGTTCACAGAATCCATTTGCTTTAGGAGAATCATCATTACCTGCTCCAATAACTAACAAAACATCTTGGTCAGTAGCATGATTAAAAGCATCTAAATACTCTTGATCAAGGAAAACATGTTTAAAACTCAGACTTATTATTCTTGCCCCATTATCTGTAGCATATTCTATTGCTTGTACTTTTGATTTATGATAAGTATTAAATGATATTAGTTCACATTTAGAACATATTCCTGCTGGGCCCAATCCATTGTTTATCTCTGAAAATATAATTCCCGATGTAAGTGTCCCATGATGACGACCTAGGTTACTCAAATCTGTTAAGTCGCTTGGATCGTTGTCCCCATTTGCGTGATCCCATCCGATAAAGTCATCTATGTATCCATTTTCATCGTCATCAATACCATTTACATCATCTGGATCAAATACATATCTTCCATCGACTTCGCTCCACTCTAAAACAGTTCCATCCCTATCTGCATCTTCTCCAAGGTTTTGCCATAGATTATCTACTAAATCTTCATGGAACCATTCTACACTAGTATCTGGAACACCTATTCTTATTATATTCTCCCCTTCCGCATCCCATGCTTCTATTGAATTGATGTCTGCTCCAGGAGTTCCTCCGCTTTGCCCCGTATTTTCATGATGCCATTGTTGGGGGAATAGTGGATCATCTGGTATCAAAATCATCTTAGGGATTTGAAGGGGGATTGCATATTCAATCTCTTCCAATAACTCCCATCTTTTGGCTTCTATAACGGGATCCGAATCTAAAGGTATTTCTACTTCTACCCACCTATGTAATCCAAACTTTTTTTTCTTATCAAAATTCTTTGTGCCTGGTTTAGACATAAATACTTTCTCTATGTTTGGATTTTCTCTTAAAATAACCCCTTTTTGTTTTAATTTATTTACTTCAGAAATCGCATTTGATTTTGTGTCTACATTTATTGAATCTTTAAATTTTACATGAATTATTCCTTTGTAATATTCTTGGTCATTTTCTTGAGAGAAAAGTATTTTTTCTGGGCTTTCTTGTAATTCTTTTTTATCTGAAAAATCTGTACACCCTGAGATGAATAATAGGGCGATAGTTATTACTATAAAAATGCTCTTTTTTTTCATATGCTTCTTACATTTTATATAGTTTATATATTTATCTCAGGTTGCCATACACCTACAAAATGCTTATAAATTAGGCGAGATTAACTTTGGATATGTTTATAGAAAAATACAGACCGAAAACCTTTTCTGAAATGGTTGGACAAGAAAAGATAGTTTCTCGTATCAAAGCTTTTCTTAAGGCTAAAAGTCTTCCTCATTTAATGTTTTCTGGACCTGCAGGAATTGGAAAAACTACTTTATCTCTAATAATTGCTCGTGAGTTATTTGGTGAAGATTGGCAAGCGAACTTTTTAGAATTAAATGCTTCTGATGAAAGGGGTATTGATGTTATAAGAAACAAAGTAAAAGATTTTGCTCGAACTAAATCTATTCGTGATGTTCCTTTTAAAGTAATTTACTTAGATGAATGTGATTCCTTAACAACAGACGCCCAGCAGGCTTTGCGTAGAACTATGGAAAATTATGCTAAAACCTGTAGATTTATTTTAAGTTGTAATTATTCTAGTAAAATTATTGACCCCATACAATCTCGTTGTACTGTATTTAGGTTTCAACCACTTAAGGAAGAAGATATTTTCAAACTTATTGGATCAATTGCAGAGAAAGAGGGTTTGAGTATTGATAAGGCTGTTTTGAAGATATTATATGATATTAGTGGTGGGGATGCAAGAAAGGCAGAAAATATTTTACAAAGTTGTGCGGTTATTGATAAAAAAATAACTGAAAATTTGGTTTATGATATTGTTTCTGCTGCAAGACCAAAAGAAATAATTAAGGTTTTAGAGTTAAGTATTGCTGGACAATTTACTAAAGCTAGGGAAGTATTGTTGGATACTATGTTAAAACATGGTTTATCGGGATTAGATGTAATAAAACAAATTCAAAGCGAAGTTTTGAAGCTTGATTTAGATGAAGAAAAAAAATGCAAAATGATTGAGAAGTGTGGTGAAATTGAATTTAGAATGGTTGAAGGCAGTGATGAATTTATACAGTTGGAAGCGTTAATTGCTGATTTTGTTTTACAATGATTTGGACAAAAAAATATGCTCCTGTAAATTCCAAGGAATTAGTTGGGGAAATTAGATCTATTATGAAGTTAGAAGATTTTGTTAATAATTTTAAGAGTCAAAGAAAAAAGGCTATGATTTTATATGGCCCAACTGGTACTGGGAAAACTGAGGCAGTTTATGCACTTGCTAAAGAAAAAAATCTAGAAATTATTGAGTTGAATGCATCTGATGTTAGGAAAAAAGATCATATTTTAGAAATAGTTGGAAATGCAATTAAACAAGGAAGTTTGTTTGGTAGTGGAAAAATAATTCTTATTGATGAGATAGATGGTTTGAGTGGAATGAAGGATCGCGGAGGTGCTCAAGCTTTGGCTTCTTTAATTGGTGGAAGTGCTTTTCCTATTATTATGACTGCAAATGATCCTTGGCAGAGTAAACTATCTAGCTTAAGGAGGAAAACTTTAATGGTTGAGGTTCCTGCTTTGAGTTCTCCTGAAATTTGTAAGGTTTTAAGGAGAATTTGTGAGAGAGAAACCATTGTAATCTCTGAATATGTTTTAAAATCTGTTGCTAATCGTGCTGGTGGAGATTTAAGGAGTGCGATTAATGATTTGCAGTTAATTTGTTGTGGAAGGAAAGAAATTACCAAGGAACATTTAGAAGAAATTGGAGAAAGAAATAAAGAAGAAGATGTTTTTAATTTACTTCGAGTTATATTTAAGTCAACAGACTCCAAATTAATTTTAGATACTTTTGATAAAACAAATCTTAAATTTGAGGAGGTTGCTTTGTGGGTAGATGAAAACTTGCCTAAGGAGTATTTTGGTCATGAGTTGGGTGATGCTTATGATAAACTTTCTAAATCAGATGTATTTAAGGGCCGTATAATGAGAAGGCAGCATTGGAGGTTTATGGTTTATCAGAAATATTTTATGAGTGTGGGGGTTGCTATTAGTAAAAAAGGAAGTAAAAAAGGCTTTGTTAATTATGAGCGATCTAAAAGAATCCTAAAAATGTGGATTGCTAAAATGAAATATGGGAAAAGAAAGTCTATTTGTGAGAAAATTTCTTCTAAATGTCATGTTTCTAGTAAAAGAGCGATGAAAGATATATTTCCTTATGTTAAGAATATTTTGAGTTCTGAATCTGAATTTTTGGATTTGAGTGAAGAAGAGGTTGGTTGGTTAGAAAAATAGAAAAGTATTTAGGGATAGATAGATAAAAAAGAATATGAAGAAAAAATTAATGAGATTTTTTGGGGTTTTAAAAAATTTAGACTGGAAGAAAAAAGAAAAATCAATGAAAGAATTGAGAGGTTCTTTTAATAGAAGGTTAAAATGATTGGTTTAGACACATCTAATGTAAAGGGTAGATTAGGATAATCAGAACCATAAACTAGAAATGTTAAACATTTTGAAAGAATAGATGGATTAAAAGTTATTTCTTATTAAGAGTTTTTACAGTTATTCCATATAAATTGGAAAAACTTCCTGTATCCATCTGCTAATATTTTACTTTTTAGTACAAATTGTAAGGGCTCTTCATATAGTTCCCCTGGTTTAACTCCCACGAAAGTTACTACATAATCTCCAAATATATCCACTGCTGTAGCGCTTGAATACTTTTTTGGTAGAAATTTATATGGTTTGCCTACTAATTTTAAGATCTCTGGTTTTTGTTCTTTTACCTCATGGTCGAATAAATGCATGAATTTTATTCCTCTTTCTTTTCTTTGTTTATCAAAATGTCTCAGATAATGTTGTAATCTGGGATCCAACCAAAATCCTTTGGCACCCATAAAATAAACTGTTTGTTTTTGTTCTAAGATTAATTGTAAATAATTTTTGAAACCCTCTATTCCTCTAAAAAAATAAGCTTCAGCATCTGATTCTACTGATTTGTATAATTTTTTCATGTCTTGCAAGGAATATTCTAATTCTGTTTCTTTTTCTTTTATTATTTCTTTTAGCCTTTCTGGGTCGATTGGTTTGAATAATTTCTCACCTTTAACAAAAGTTTCAGAGGCTAAACCTTTCTCTATTAATTTGTTTATAGAATCATATACATTTCTTCTATGAACCTTTGATTTTATTGAGATTTTGCTAACATTTGTTTCTCCTAAGTGTAACAATGCTTCGTAAACTCTAGATTCATTTAGTGAAAGTCCTAATTTTTGGAGTAGTTCCTGGTACATGGATTTTGTTTATCTTGTTAGAATTTAAAGGTTTCTATTGTGGTGGTGTTGGCCACCGCCAAGGTTTATATATAGGGTTATTTAGATACTACTAAATAATGGTTATCTTTCCATAAAAAAAGAAAGGAGAAAAAATGACAAATGAAACACAAGAACAAACAAAACCAATATTCACTATTTACGTAGGGAGGGATCCTCGTAAAGGTGTAGAAGGAAGATACACATACCAAGGAGAACCAGGAATTAGTGAATTTCATGGGAATAAAAGTTTAGGATCTTCTGAGGAGGATTTTAGAAGATTTCTAGGGCAGGATTCAAAAGATGCTGGTTATGAACTTGGAGAGGAAATTCACAGACTTGGAGTTGATCTGGTCCGAATTATTAATGGAAAATTATGGTTGGGGCAACTCGAAAGCAAGGATTGGTTTGAACCAGGGGATTTTAATTTAAACCCATATCTTGTAGATAAAGGAAAAAAAAGAAATTTTTATGATAATGGACCTTCCAATTTAGAAGAAGTAGAGGCCTTAGAGGATCATGAGGTTTGGAGAGTTATGGATGGAATTAAAAGCAGTTTATATTCTGAAGGAAAGAAGCCATGTCAAATAGAAGAGGGTTATGAAAGTCGGGAGCAAGTATATGCAATACCATAATCATGATAAAATGAGAGGTAAATGAAAATGAAAAAAAATGGTGCTTGTGTTAGACTGAATGTATTTGGATTAAAATATATCCAACCCCTACAAGACCTAGAACTCGAAAGGGGAGAGAAGTTATTGGATTTTTTAACAGTAAAACAGAGACATAAAGAGGTAACAGTAAGAGATGCTTTAAAAGTATCTGGTATGGTTGGATTAAAAGAGAAAATCTCAGAAGGATTTCAAGAAATTGTACAAAGAGAAAAGCGTGGTGCACTGGGTGGAATTGTAGCTAGTTTGGCTATCCCCTTGGTTTTACATAATACTGATCTTCCCCAAGCCATAGATCCGGTCGGGTATGTCCTATCATTGATTGGGGGGGTAGCAAACATAGCTAAATATACTAGAGCATATTTAGCAAATTTGTATGTCCAAGGGAACTTATAAAATAATTAAATTTTTTTCTTTTTTTAAACCATTGAAAAAGATAATTTTCTTAATTTTTTTACTCTATCTGTTGTTGAAGGGTGTGTTGAAAATAATTTAAAGAAGCTATTACTAGAAAAAGGATTTACTATAAACAAATTTGAGGCTGCACGATTCCCTTCTTTTAGTTTTGGAGCAGATTCTAGTTTAATTAGGGCATTTGCTAAGGCTTCTGGGTCCCTTATTATTCTAGCACCTGTTTCGTCTGCTATGAACTCTCTTGAGCGAGAGATAGCTAGTCTTAAGATTGTTGCAGATAATGGGGCTACTATTGAAAGCACTATTATCTCTGCTATCCCCATGCTATCCCCCTCCCTTGAACCGCCAAATATCATAAACCACCTTGCCATAACTGCAATATAAGCTATTGCACTTGCTAAAATAACTGAAACTGTTGAAATTAGTAAATCTTTATTTTTTATATGCCCTATTTCGTGGGCTATTACTCCTTTTAGTTCTTGTTCGCTTAATAACTCCAAAAGGCCCTTTGTTACTGCAATTATTGCTTTTTTTTCATTTCTCCCAGTTGCAAAAGCATTTGGATTTTCTGAATCTATAATATATACCTTTGGATTTTTTATTGAAGCCCTTATGGAAATTTCTTTAACTATTTCATGTAACTTTTGGTACTCTGAATGCCCTGCTTTTTTTGCATTGTACATTTTCAAAACTATTTTATCAGAATACCAATAAGATAGTGTATTGATTATTATTGTTATGATAAGCGCCACTGCTAAACCAGAAGTCCCCCCCAATGCAAATCCGATTATTAGTAATAGAAATGTTAATGCCGATAAAAGCACGAATGTTTTTATTTGATCGAGGAACATAGTTTATTTTTGAAAGAGTGGCGGTTTATAAATTTTGTTGTGATATTTGGGAGGTTTAGACTAAAAAAGTTGTAAATCGAAGCATTTAAAAAGGGGGGATTTTTTCTATATATATCAGAACTTTTCGACTATTTGTCGATTAATATTGTTATTTAACAAATTTGTTGGGCTGTTTCTGAAAAGTAATAAGGAGATAAAAATGAAAGGAACAGTAAAATTTTTCAATGAAATGAAAGGCTTTGGATTTATTGCTGCTGAAGATGGAAAAGAAATTTTCGTACATCAGTCCTCACTAGAAGAAGGCGTAACTTTGAATGAAAATGATTCAGTTACATTTGATGTAGAAGAAGGCGATAGAGGCCTAAAAGCAGTTAATGTGAAAAAAACCGAAGAAGCTTCTGAAGAACAAGAAGAAGAACCTCAAGAAGAAGAATAATTATTTCTTAATTTTGAGATTTAATTAAAATTATTTCTTTTTTTATTATTTTTTTTAAATTAGTTAGATATAACATCGCGATTAAGAGAAGTTCTTAGGGTGTCCCTCGAATACGGCAACCCATGTATTCAGAGCGGGAGGTTAGGAAGTGAGCCGAAGGCTAGGTAGAATTTGGGTGGAGAAACCTGTAAGGTTTCGGAACCGTTTAATTTTTGTTATATTCCCCGTTAGGGCTAAAATTTAGTGCAACGTTCCGAAGGAAAATTTAGAGTTTTTTGGGGCAAAATTTCATCTAGCACGGAGTGCTTTCAAGTTAAAATAATAAAGGGCAAAATTGTTTATAAGAATTAATGAAATCTAATTTCATCCAATTCTTTTATTGGGAATTTCATTAATAATCTAGTCTGTTCTTGTGCTTCTCTAACCATAGTATCGGTTCTTGCATATCCTGCTTCTAATTCAGCTTGTGCTTCTCTAACCATAGTATCGGTTCTTGCAACACCTTCTTGATATAAAGCTTGTTGTTTTGCATACATTGCATCAGTATCAATCATATTTTGATTGCCCATTTTAATACTATAATGAACAGCTAGTATTTAAAACTTTCGGTTTATATTCTTTTAGAAGTAGTAACAATTCTTGCCCAATCACAAAATAGGTTGACTCAAAAATTGAATTTAACATTGGGATTTAGCGAAGTTTTGTGAACGCAGTGAGCAAAATTTGGGAGAGCGCCGAGCCATTTCTCAGATAATCGCTGTTAAGTGAGGGTGAGGAGTGAAACGACGAAAGTGCAGCGCCCCCTTGAGTAATTTTCAGGGCGTTCTATCAAATGAACAAAGCGATACATTAAGAACAAGAATCTAGGGCTTAAGAGTTTTCCATTTTTGAAAAGTAGCATTCAGTAAAATATCAAAAGTATCAAGATATTTCAGACCTGTATTTTTTAATATTGTAGAAAGTTCCGTGCAAGCAATTAAAACATTTTTTTGAGGATATTTTTTAATCAAATTGATAAGCTGTTGTTCTGATTCTTTTTTATTTTTTCCAGAATTGTATTGAAGAATTATTTGGTCAATAATCGCTGCATCATTTTCACTTATTGATTCAATTTTTATATTGTCAAAATGAAATAGCTTATCAGTAGTTTTTTTAGAACCAAAAATTGTTATTTTTTTGACATTGTTTTTGTCCAGAATCATCTTAGTTTCTTTATTCAAGTCAAGAATAGAAATATTTACAAGGTTCTCAAATTGGTCAATAAATACATATGCAGTATTACATATTATTACAATAAAATCTGCTCCTGCTTTTTCAAGATTTCTTAGAGTTTCTTTGTACATTGATAAATCAGGATTCTTTAATAGAAGTTCAGGAGCAGGAATGCTTTCTAAAATAATATGTGGATATTCCGTATTTGATTTTATGTTCTTGGATTGAACAAGTTGTATCAACTGCTTGTAAAATAGAGCAGAAGATTCTGGACCAATTCCTCCAAGTATTCCAATTTTTGGTTTCATATTATTCTATCCTCAAAAAATATTTTCTACATTTTTTAGTTTTACAATTGCACGGAACTTTCTTTCCGTTTTTTTCAGTCTCATTATAATCGACACTGATTTCTTCACCAGATTTAATGTCTCTTTTGGCAATCAATTTGGGAAGGTCTGAAATATCTAATTTGGAATTGGAATCGCAAGAATGATTGATGTAATTTAATACATTTTCATCTGAAACCCATTTGTTTTTTCCAATATGAGCCCATCTTGCTTTAGGTTCGTTTGAAATAAGTTCAATAGGAAATTCGTAAAAAATAGTATCTTTCGTGATATCTTTTTCTGTAAAGATTCCAATTCCATGGATGCTACTTTTCTTTTTGATAAGGAAGTTACTCATACATTAAACAAATATGTTGGTTTATATATAGTTTTTGAAAGCTCTTAAGTCCCTTACACACTTTTAGCCCTGAAAATTATTTCACTTAACATTGGGATTTAGCGAAGTTTGATTTTCCCTCGTGAAGCGAAGCGGAACAGAGCTGGAAAATCAAATTTGGATGGAAGAGCCTGTGCAACGAGCGAACCATTTAAGCCCTGTTAAATCCGCCGACGACCAAAGGGAGGAGAGTGCAACGTGCCAGAGCGGAATGAAATGGAGCGAAGGAGTTTGAGTTTCCGAGTAGTAATATTTATATAAGAAATCCGCCTTAGTAGTGTTATGACAGATGAAAAGTATATGAAAATAGCTATCGAAGAAGCAAAGAAAGGAGATTTTCCATTTGGAGTGGTGATTGTTAAAGATAATGAAATTCTTGCCAAAACTCACAATACTGCATCATTAGATCCAACCGCTCATGCTGAAATAAATGCAATAAGAGAAGCATGTAAAAAATTAGGAAATATAGATTTGAGCGGTTGCACTTTGTATTCTACTTGTGAGCCTTGCCCGATGTGTTTTACAGCTTGCTGGTGGGCAAGAATTTCTAAAATAGTTTATGGGGCAGAAGGAGAGGATGTCCCAGAAGATGAATGGAAAATTGATGTTAAATGTAGCTATTTGAATGAAAAATCTGGAAACAAGATAAAGATTAAAGGCGGATTTCTAAAAGACGAATGTCTAAAATTATTTAGCTAATTCTCGGAAACTCAAATTGAATATAACGTATGCAGATATGCGAAGTTTTTGCGTGTCCCAACTGTCCCAAAGCAAAAATTTGGATGGAGCGTAGCGAAATCGTATATCTGCTGTTAGTTGCCTTTTTCTGAAAGAAAAAGTTCGAGCGAAGCGA
>JAIOSD010000021.1 GCA_021107835.1 archaeon | reverse complement strand
GTAACAAACAGAAAGATTTATAAAACATAAATCTTTGATGAGATTGATAGAATGTCACTGAAAAGAATATTAAAATGGATTGTGCCTTTTACACTAGCAACAACTCTATACGCTAATGAAACTGTCTTATACATTCAAACGGATGGAAAAACAGGACTACAATATGGACTAGAAGAAAGAATAAATACCCCTCTTCCAAAAATAGATATAACTTTTGGATTTTCAGGTTTACACACCCAGAAGGTACACGATTCAATGATAGATTTAGGAATATCGCCCAACGCAAACATTGGCAGATTAGGATTGCGAGCAAATTTTAAAATGGGAACTTCAACTGTTTATAAAACAAATAACGAAGATTTATCAAATGAGAATAAATCAATTGGATTAGGTATAACTTACAAAAAAAAGGATTATGGATTAGGACTAAAGATTAATTATATAGATTTTAAAGATAATAGATTAAAAGACAAAGTTTTAATAGGGCCCACAATTTCTTTCAAATTTTAAAAAGTTAAACCTGCCCCGATCCCCCCATTTCCTTCGGTAGATCCAAAAATATCAATAAAAGGATTTGCAGAATCACTTACTTTATAATCAAAAATCTTTCGCATATTTATTGCACCAAATCCGTCCTTCTCACCAAAATCAGTTAAATACCCACCAGTGATACTTGTACCTCCCTGAAATTGTTTACTATATATTCCTAAAATTCCAAAGGCAGATTTGCCACCATAACAATCCCCCCCTACTAAAACAGGGGGACCACCAATCCCCCTCAAAAATGTATTAATAGAAAGATAAGAAGGATTAAGTACATCGGCTAAACCAAGATAATAGTTTGAATCACCTCCAGAAAACTCAAGTCCTAGTGAATTGATTTGAGAAGCAAATTTAGTAGCGATAAAATCAAACTCATGTCGAAGGGAATTACCAATTACATTTCCATCATCGTCATAAAATAAACGATCAACAACATAAACATCCCTATACCCCCCTTCAGGAAAATCTACAAATCCATTGCCATAATCCATCTGTCCAAAAGGGATATCATGTTCAGATGAATGAAAAAAGTTTAACGAAAATCCACTGCCTAATTCCCTTGAAAGCTCTCCAAAAAAATCAGTTTTAAATGGGTGTACCACTTCTGCAAAAAGATTACTTCCTCCAACAGTATTACCAACAAGGACTTTTCCACCCAAACCAAAAAAAGATTTACCTTCTGAAAGACTTCCCCCTATACCCCATGCACTATTCATTCCATTCCCAGAAAATTGAGAAGAAAATAATCTCGCCCAATAAACTGAGATATCTTCCATCCCACTAGGATCAACCATCATAATTGGATTATTACCAACATACTGATAAGCGGGTTCAGAAGGAATTTTATCAACCGAAGTAAACTTACCTAAATCACTATCATAATCCCTTGCCCCAAAGTGATACAATTCAGAAGAATCTAACTCTTTCCCAGTAAAACTAAATCTCTCCCCACTAACAATCTCCTGACCGAAAGGCAAACTCTTACTCTCAATATTACTTCCCAAACGATCCTGATAATGATAAGTAATCTCATCATTTTCTTTAGTAGCTAATAATTTAGAACCAGCATAAAAATAAGTTGTAACCCCTTGAGAAATCTCATCAGAATCTTTATCAACATCATAAGTCTTAGGAATATCAACTTCCTTAGCTAAACCAATAGGCATAAGAACAACTAACAATATCAATAACACTTCTTTTTTCATAGTTAATAAAATAAACACAACTATATAAAAATTTCCAAAAACCACAATAGATCTAATTATTTCCTCTTAAATCCTTTAGACACCCTATAAAAGAAAAATGTCACCAAAACAAACATAACTACACTAAAAGCCACAAACCCATACCAACTTGATTCAACAGAATTCATAAATGGTCCAAGTATTTTAGGTGACATTTGTTTTTCTTCAAAAGGAGATGCTCTAAACCTATTAACATTACCAACTTCATCAATAGTAACTTCCATAAACTCCCTCATTATCAAATCAAACTTTCCCCCCAAACCAACATTTAACGCTAGAATTTCCATATCTAATTTACCATCACCATCCAAATCAATAAACTTAGAAACTCCCTCTTCTAATTCATACTCTTTTGGTTCAGAAGAAATAATAACTGTTACAGTCTTTTTATTAGAACTTGTTGTTACTTTCTTAATTTCAATTTTATGTTTTTCTTCTCTTACACTAATTTCAATCTCGTCTTTTTTCCTTAATTTATCCCATTGATATGTAACACTTGCTTCATAAACCTCACTAGAACTCCCTTGATTAAATTCCACACCATATCCAGAACTTATTGGAGTAGTAGAAGTTACAACAATTCCAGAAACAGTAGCTGCATCACCCATATCTAAATTCATGCCACCATAACTACTTCCACCACTACTAGTTGTTGTTGTAGAAGCCACGACCTCTACTTCTGGTGCAGCAGCTACACAACTACCGCTCCCTAAAACAACAGTACAAACCTGACCAGATGAACAATCTGCCTGAGAACCATTACAATCCCCCGGACAACCATTACATGTATCTGTAGCATCACAAGTTCCATCACCACAGCTTAAACATGAAGAATTATCAAAACTACAAGAACTACAACTTAAAGTACCATTAACAAAACCTTGAGAAGCACAAGTTTCACCATTCAAATTACCACCTTCACAAATTTCTCCACTATCTAAAAAACCATCACCACAAACATCTTTTGGCCTACAACAAATATTTGGATCTATACAATTTCCAGATACTTGAACTTCAGACCCAGTACAAGAAATACGACAAGTATAAGCACAATCACCTCCACCCCCCGCCATACCAGTAACAGCGCCAAAACCTTCTAAAAAATCATCAAAAAAACTACCAATAGAAAAAGATACAACTAAAGGGCTAACTATTAAAATTGATAAAACTAAAAAAATACCAAATCTTTTTTTGTTAAAAATGTTTACCACCTTAAGAATAAATATAAAGAAAAAACTTTTTAAATCTTTCTATAATCTCTTCTTCTTTTTAGCAAACTTATCATGCAGACCTATTGAAATAAATACAATTACAGTAGTTAAAATAAATACAATCCATGCACCACCCATAGCATAAGAAGGTGCAAATAGTTTTTCCATTCCCTTCAAAATCTTTGGTGCATATCCCATTCCAGATTGTTGTTCATTTCCAATTGAATAATCACTAAGTGCTTTTGTTAAATCTGTTTTTTCTTCAGAAACATCTTCATCAATTTCCCCTTCATCAACAGAATCTCCAGGAACACAGCAAATTAATGTAACTGAAGTATCATATGCTTGTGCACAAGTTCTATCTAATAAATCTTCATTATAAGCAACATAACCAGCACTACATACATTAGTACAAGTTCCACCAACACTAGCACAAACTTTAGGAGGATCTTCATCTTCATCTTCATCAGGAGAAGGACTAGATTGGACATTACTACATCCACTAGTATCAAAACTTAAACAATTACTAGAACAAGCTAAATTTCCAGAATCAAAACCTTCAGTTATACAGGTTTCCTCATTTGGAAAAACATCATCAGAAACACTTTCTATATTAGACCCTTTATCACAAACCTCATTCCCATCTACAACCCCATCCCCACAAGAGGGATCTGCAACATCACAACTACCACTCCCAAAAACAACATTACACACTTCTCCAGATGCACATGCAGGAGAACCAATTACTCCTTCACAATCTCCAGGACAATCACCACAATTTTCACCTTCATCACAAACACCATCTCCACAAGAACTACTAGAATCAACACATCCACCAGTATCAAAAGTACAATCACCAGAACAAGCTAAAGTTCCAGAATCAAAGCCTTGAGAAGCACAAGTTTCACCATTCAAATTGCCCCCTTCACAAACTTCTCCGCTATCTAAAAAACCATCACCACAAACATCTTTAGGCCTACAACAAATATTTGGATCTACACAAATCCCAGATACTTCAACTTCAGACCCACTACAAGCAGTACGACAAGTATAATCACAAATACCTCCCCCACCAGCCATACCAGTAATTAACTTAGAAAAAAATCCAGTAACTCCAAACCAAAAATCTTCAACAAAAGAGGACTCAACAAGAGGAACTACTAAAATAAGACTTATCATTAATAAACCTACAAACAATGTTTTCTTATTTTTACTAATCTCTACCACCTCAATAATATTAATATAATGTTAATTTATAAATGTTTTGTTTTAAAAAAACCTAATAAGGTCCCTCAGGCAATTGTATAAATTGCATTTTTATCTTTCCTGACTTTGGGCTACACACCCCACTATCACATCCCCAATTACAGTGTATATCTTCATAAATGATATCATCCCCATTACAAGAATAAAGTCTTAAGGTCCTCAACTCAACACACTCATTAGTCATATTATTATACTGTAATCCATCAAAATTATATGCTCCATTTTCTAAATCAATACAACCATAAACTATTAAAGGATTTATCGAAGTATAATCTTCTTCTAAAGTAGAGCCCCCCAAATTATTTGTTGCTCTAAACTGCGCAATATAACTTCCCATCTCTAAAATTGGAGAAGAAAAATTAAAATATCTTTCATAAGGACTACCTTCAAAAATATGTTCCGCATCAATCCAATCACTATAAATCATATCCCCATTTGAAGCATATCGATGTTCAATATCTTCTACAGTATTTATTGAAGCACTATTATAATATGGATTAATCGCATTAAAAATTGTGGTTCTTGCAGTTGCTGTACCCAAGTAATAATCCAGTACAGGATCTACCTCAATTTCAAACATATATACTTTTGGTTCAGTATCCACTATATCTAAAAAACCATCTTCATCAGTATCTACCCAACCAATTTGTCCCCTTGCATATTCATCAATAATATTATTTGCAAAAGGATAAGTAATTGTTTTCATGATAGAGTTTTCATTAATCAAACACCCATTTTCACAATTCTGATTTTCATAATTCAAATAACCAACATCATCAGTACAAGCACAACCACCATATTGATCTATAGCTCCAAAAATATGTCCAGTTTCATGAGCAAGCACAGCATCCATATTATCAATACCATAATTATTATTATCATATGTCATAGCTAAGTAAGGTCCACCACCATCACCATTCATAACAGCAAAAGCAGACCAACCATCATTAAACTTACCATCTACATCATTACTAGAATCAACTACAAAACAAACAAATCCCCAATCAGTACCTTTCAAATCTCTTTGATCATTAACATAATCATAAATTTCATTCATATATGCTCCAGAAAAAGGGTATCCTAAATAGTCCATAGTATAAACTATCCAATAATCTATATGTGCAGATTCAATAGCCTCACTAGCAATAGGAACCTGATCCTCAAAGTTATAAACAAAAACCAAATCAGCATCAGGATTATTTACAGCCCACCAATCCAAACCATTCATAACTTCAGCATGAACAGCACTAATCTCAGAACTAGTCCAATCTTCTGAACCACCATCACTTTCAGGTAAAATAACACTAACAGAAACATCTCCAATCATATACAAACTAGTATCAGTTGGTTCAGCCCCATAAGGAAGCTTATAATCATCTTTATTTAAAAGATTATACGAATCTTTAGAAAAATCCCTAGCAAAAGGATCATCTTCAAAAGAAATCATATCATTAGCAATTGGCTCCAAAGTATAATCAATCAAAGCTTCTTTTTCAGCCAAAGGCATTCTTTTCCATTCTAAATTTTTAACCCAAGCATTAAAAGCAATATCTAAACTTTTAGGAACAGTATCACCTTCATAATAAATTTTAGAAATATAATTAGATTTAAAACCAAAAGGAACTTCTCCCATTAAAACATTATCATCAAAAAATATGTGGTTAATCTCTCCACCAACAGCTTCAACTTCAGCCCTAGCTAAGGATATATCATCAACAACTAAAAAACTATTAACTAGCTTAACTGGCGACTCTTTTACCTGAGCAGAACACCCAGATAATGAAACTATCATAACTAAAAATAAAATTGGAAATATTGTATTTAATTTTGCCTTTACCATTTTAAATAATCAAGAGAAAGAACAAGTTTAAAAAAGTTACTATTTTTAATCTTTAAAAATCTATTCAAGACAGACCTAGTTTTTTATAATCTATTCATAATTTTAGATATTCTCTGCTTGGAAAATCAAAAGTCCACATAGTTCCATCATCTTCATAAATAAATCTATGCTCTCGCCTAATTTTATTTTTTGCCAAATCTACCTCAAGTTTTTCTAAATCCACATCCGGATTAGACCTAGATAATCCCCCCAATAAAACAATCTTCTTTTTCAAAAAACCACCTCCACTAATATTATTATACTCCCTATTAGCATTAAGAACTTCTTTTCCACCTTGATAAATAGCAATTAACTCTCCAACATCTGGAACCCTATGTGTTTCTCTTCTTACTTGTAGGCCCATCCCCATTAACTCTTCAAGTCTTTCGTCAACTGTTTTGTTTTCTACCATTTTAATCTAAATCTAGGAACTTGGAAACGTTTAAAAAGCTTACCTTTTCCTTCAGAACTATGAAACAAGTAGAACAATTACTAGAAAACGCAATAAAAAAAATACCTAAAAAGAAAGTAGGATTACTTTTCTCTGGAGGCATAGATTCATTAGCCATAGCGTTCTACCTAAAAAAACTTAACTACAACTTCACTTGCTACACAATTGGAACAGAAACCTCAAAAGATATAGAAAAAGCAAAAGAAATTGCTAAAGCTCTAAAACTAAAACACAAAGTAAAAATAATATCTCCTAAAGAAATACAAAAACACCTAGAAAAAATAGTTCCTTTACTAAAGACCACATCACCAGTAGATGTTTCAGTAGGACTAACAACTTACTTAGCTTCAAAATTAGCAAAAGAAAAGATAATAATATCGGGTTTAGGTGCAGATGAAATATTCGGTGGTTATTCAAGACATAAAGATTCTAAAAACCTAAACAAAGATTTAAAACAAGGATTAGATAGAGTTTACAACGGAGATTTAGTTAGAGACACAAAAATAGCTAAAACTTTAGGAAAAGAAATATTTGCACCTTTCTTAGACAAAGACTTAGTTTCTTACGCACTAAAAATCCCAGCTAAAGAAAAGATATCTCCTAAAGGTGTAAACAAATTAATTTTAAGAGAACTATTAATCTCTAATAAAATACCAAAGGAATTTGCTTTAAGACCAAAAAAGGCAGCACAATACGGCACAGGTTTTGATAAAGTAATAACCAAACTCGCTAAAGGAAAAAAAGAAAAATACTTAAAAAAATACTTCAAAGTTGCCTCTTTATACTCTTCTGGAAAAGATTCCACTTATGCCTTACAATTAATTAAAGAAGAAGGTTATAATGTAAATTGTTTAGTTACTATCAAATCTAAAAATAAAGATTCTTACATGTATCACACTCCAAACATTGATTTAGTTTCTTTACAAGCAAAAGCTTTAGAATTACCATTACTTATTCAAAAAACTTCAGGTATAAAAGAAGATGAGTTAAAAGATTTAGAAAAAGCATTAAATAAAGCTAAGAAAAATTTTAAAATTTCTGGAGTTGTGACTGGGGCTTTATTTTCTGAGTATCAAGCTTCTAGAATTAAAAAAATATGTAAAAAATTAGATTTAGTATGTTTTAATCCACTCTGGCACAAAGACCAACCAAATTACATGAAAGAACTTTTAGATAATAATTATAAAATAATATTTTCTTCAATAGCGGTAGATGGATTAGATGAAAGTTGGCTAGGTAAGGAAATTACTTCAGAAGATGTTGATAAACTAATTAAGTTACACTACAAAAATGGTTTAAATGTTGCTGGAGAAGGTGGCGAATTTGAATCCTTAGTTTTAGACTGTCCTTTGTTTAAGAAAAAAATAAAAATAAAAGAAAGTAAAACAGAAATGGAAAATTCATACACTGGTAAATATACTATTGAAAAGGCTAAACTTATATAACTTTTACGTTCAAACGATTTCCTAAAAGGTTTGCTTTACGTTCAAACTCTTTTCTTAACTCTTCTACGATAAAAATCAGCTACGAAGATACTCTGTGTAAATGCTCCTGCAGGGATACCAACTAAAACGATCCACATAACCAAGAAAATCAAAGCTAATCCAATATCTTTCAATACAGCTAAGATATAATCGCCCAAATTAACGAAGACAGGTTTTAATACTTTAAACTCGAATAAAGAACCCACACGCTCTTTGTTAAAGAAATGTATAAACAAGATTGGAATTATAAAAAATTGAATTAGAGTATCAAGTATATCTGTTGCCCAAAAGTCTACAAAACTAAGAAGCCCAAAAACAATTATAAGCACTATTACAAAAGGAATAGATTTTACAAACATCATAAATCCTAATCCCAAATCACTGCTAAAATTAAATTTAGGTAATTGCTTAAACTTCCCAGCACTAAATCCTTTAATAATTCTAATACCATATCCACCCAAAGCAAACCAACCAATAATCGGCAAAAGAATCCATAAAATGTTCCACAGCCCTTTTGCTCGGTTAAAAGGAAAACTAAAAGCGGTCCTAAATTTTAACTTAGCCATAAAATCGTTTATCTTTAGGGGTATTTAAATCTTTTTACGTTCACACTAATTCTTCAAAATTGTGCACAGTTGTTTACAACTAGTGAACACTTCATAAAAACTTATTTTAAAATATATTACTATCACAAATAATAAAAAAAATACTCTTTTTCTCACAACATAAATTTTACAGTATTTAAAATTATTTATTTTTAGATTTTCTCATTTTCACCAATTAGCAAGATTCATTGCAAGTTCTAGATATCTAGCTTGCCTTTCTTTAATATCTATAATCATGTCGCAGAGAGTAACCTCAAGCTCTGTATGAGTACAATAACTTCCAACACAATTATCCCTTTCTGGTTGGGGAAGCCCGACAGATTCATAGTCCCCCAATTCATCTAAACCATTAATTTTTCTTAGTTATGTTTTCATTTTTTCCTCATTCTTATCTAAACCTTCTTTCATCTGATTTATATTTAACAATAGACAAATCTTTTTTACTAATCTCACCTATCTCTTGCTCTTTGACTAATCTCCTATGAATCCCATCCTCATAAAACACCCTTTGCAAATCATAACAACCATCTTCATTAGAATCAATGAGCTCTTCAACAACACTATCCAAATCATTTCTTCCAGATTTTGCATCGTTTACATTTTTTGCCATAATTCTTCTTATAGGCAAATAAGTTCCTTCTTCAGATTCAATAAAGATATATTTAAAATCTTCATGATATCTTCTATCAAATGGGTGTTCCACCCGCAAAATAATTGCTTTTGTTCCATCTCTCATTTGAGTATTTTCGATTCTAGCTCCCGTCTGCACTTGTTTATCATAACAAAAAACACCAAATTTATCTCCAAGTGCGAAGGTAACAAGATAAGACATACCCCAAATTGCAATCCCAAACATAGATTCTCTTTTCATTTTTTGCCCCCATTCATTACTAACAAATGGCAATAATAACCTATATAATACTTGTTCCTCCCAAACGGGAGAAAGATTTATAAACAAAAACTAACAAATAAACACATGCAAAAACAACTAGAAAACCTAGGACTTTCAAGAAACGAATCAAAAATATACATTTACTTACTAAAAAAAGGTTCAACAACAACAGGTTCAATAATAAAACAAACAAAGATATCCAATTCAAGAGTTTACGAATCCTTAAACACCCTAATATCAAAGGGATTAGTAACTTATAATGTTCAAAAAAAGGGTAAACATTTTCAAGCATCAACACCAGAAAAATTCTTAGAATTAGAAGAAGAAAGAAGAAAGAAAATAGAATCATTAGTTCCAGATCTAATAAAACTGGAATCCACAGAAAAAGAAGAAACTGAAACTATGATTTATGAAGGTTTTGAAGGTTTTAAAACGGCATTTAAAAGAATGATTGATAACTGTCCAATAAAAGGAACCATTTACATCCTAGGCTTCTCAGAACAAGCATACTCCATGAAAACATTAAGAACACTCATAACAAATATTAATCTAAAAAGTGTAAAGAAAAAACATAAATTAAAAATAATTCTAGACAAATCAGTAAAAGAAACTTTCGGAAAAGATAGAGAAAGAGAAAAACTTGTAGAAGTGCGATATATGCCACGAGGTTACATAAGTCCAATGGCAATAGATATTGTGGAAGATGAAGTATTTCTCATACTTTGGGAAGAAGAGCCTTCTGTATTTGTAATAAAAAACAAAAGGATAGCAGACAGTTTTAAAACATATTTCAACTTTTTGTGGAAACTTGCTAAATAGTTTACGTTCAAACGCTTTCCTAAAGGGTTTGCTTTACTTCTTCTTATATCCAAACCTTTTGTTATAATTTGCATGATCCATATAATCTAGTATAAGTGCAATAATTTTTGCTTCATGCCCTTCAATAGTATACAAAAGTCTCCAATACCCAACCAATTCAACCCTAAATATTCTATCTGTCTCATATTTCGTTTTTGTTGCCTTAGAAATAAATTTTCTTGGAATTAAATCCCCATATTTATAATCCAATTTAATATTTTTTATTGCATTATTAACAGAACTCAATAATTGTTCGTATGTGGGGTTCTTTTTAGCCTTTTTTCCTTTTTCAACAGAGTTTTGTAATTCTTTATAATCTTTATAAGCCTCCTCATCAAATCGAACTTCCACAAGCTTATCCATCCTAAACAACAATCCCCCTTTCAATCTTTTCTCTTAATTTTTTAGGGGCATCTTCATGATATATCCAAATTATTCCTTCTTTTAAAATTGCAACCTTTCCACCATCTTCTAAATAATTCAAGATTACATTCAAGGTTTGATGCATCACCTTTGTAGGTAACCTTCTTTTCAATTCTTCCTTCGAAATTGCCTCATCTGATTCTTTTATCACTTTTTCTACCATTAATACTGTTTTCAAACTAGGGTAGTGTATAACTTGCTGCATTTTCATACTCCTACCTCTTTTTGATCGCCCTCTTTCATTAAATCACCTCTTTATATGAAGTTATATATTATATAAATATATATAAAGGTTTTGGTTTACGTTCATCCAGCCTTCTTAAAAAACGAATCAAATTTTCCCAGATCTAACCAACTCCAACTTATACTCACGAGTAGAATTCTTAATAAAACAAACCCTTTTCAAATAAAAGTGTTTGAACGCAAATATTTGTTTACGAAGCAAATTTCACATGTTTAAATATTCTATAAGGAAGTTCTTCTTTTCGAACTATAGTAACCCTATCAAAAGATAAATTTTTTACAGGACATTTTAATTTTTTCAAACCATCAACTTTCGCAGGAAATGCTAATGTAATATGAAGGGGCCTAAAATAATGTTTTTCCTTTTTATCTGCAAATCTATTCCTCAGCGCTTGTAACTTTAATTGTAATCGTTTAACTCTCCCACTTCTTAAAATAGAAATTCCCGTCCAAAACCGATTAGGAAGCACATCAGTAGTTTTTTTAGATTTCAGAATAATTGAATCCTGTTTCTTACAAATTTCTTTTAATTCTTTTTCAAAAGAAGAATAGTCTTTAGTACTAAATCCCCCAGAAATTAAAGACATATGAACTGGATATTGTAATGCTTGAATAGAATAAGCCTGTTTACAAATAGACGCACGTAGCGAAGATATTTTTTTTCTATTCTTAATATGGGGAACGAATAATAAATTGTATCTTTGAGCCATACTTAAATTCGGATTTCTTAATTTAAAAATCTATCTTTTCAAAAGAGGAAACTAACTCTTCCTTAAATAAACGAGAAAACTTCTTAATAAAATACTCTCTTTTCATAACTGCTTTATTTTAAAATATATTACTAAAGAAATTAAATACTATTTGAATAACATTATTTTGAATTTTTATATCTTTGATTAATTCTCCAGTAATCAAATCACCGTCTCCACTATCACTATCTCCACCATTAGTTTCCACTACGTTATTTCCACCCCCATCATTACCATCATCTACAGTATTATCTACTACATTACCATTTCCATCACCATTATCATCTCCTTCTCCTTGATAACCTACAATTCCTTGCGGTCCTGGGAGCACATCATCATCTATTACTCCACTACCCCCACCACCATTATCAATCACATTATCAGAGATCTCCATACCAGGAGTTTCAACATCCATAATTGCATTATCTATCACTTGAATCTCATTTTCTATATCATCAATCTGATTTTTTATTTGGTTTGCAATTTCCACATTGGCTTTTACATTATTTAAATTTTTATCAACATCATCTATTATTTTGTTAATCTGATCATTAGTGATATAAGTTGTATCTCCATCATCATCAATTATCACCTTATCACCATCTATTATTCTCTGACTATTAATTTTTGACATTACCATATCGCAAGAAGGCTCATCAGCTATACCCAAATCTATGCAATCTGAAGAAATTAATGGATCTGGTTCTATCACACTAATAACATTTAAACCTAATTCACCCATTATCAATTTACATTCTTCTACTGATACCCCAATACATTCTTTAGGCATATTCAACCCTATTCCTTGAGATTTTCTTAATTTTTCCAATAACTCACCGCATTCTTCAGGGGATTCAACTTCTGCATCAATACACGCTTGTGGAATAACATCTTGCACAATCCCCCCCTGCAAAATTTCTTCACATTCTTCAGGTGAAACTGGAGTTCCGCCTTTCATACACTCTAGGGGAATAGTAGAATCATCCGATGGTGGAGGGAGCATAATTCCAAACTTTTTTATTAATGCTTCATCACATTCCATAGTTCTAACAAAATCAGACCCCCCTAAACAAGTATTTGGAATCTCTTCAAAAGTTATACCTTTATTTTGTAAGTATTCTACTTCTCCCTCTATACTCGTAGAAGAAACCCTTGCATATAGAAGTTTAGCACATTTATGAAAATTATAAGTTCCAGATTCTTGACATTCTGGAGGCATTTTTTCTTTTATAAAAACAGCTTCACACTCTTCATTTGAAAATGCTTCCTCTTGACATTTTTGAGGAAGTTTAAGCTTTTCACAAGCTTCAGGAGTTAATGCACCGGCTTCAACACATTCCTGAGGAAGATTTTGGTTTAATGTAAAAACCCCACATGATTCTTTTGTATTATAACCATTACTTACACAATCATCAGTTAATACCACTCCCTCTTGATCAGAAGGTTTTGATTTTGTTTTTAAAATAGTTGTACATTCTTGAGAAGAAACAACTCTACCATTTTTAATACACTCTTCAGGAATTTTATCTTCAATTATAAGTTTTTGCTCACAAGCCTCTGGACCCAAAACAACCCCATTTTCCATACAACCAGAATCTGGTTTGTGTAATGCAATAATAAGTTTTTTACATTCTTCTCCATCTATTATTCCTGCTTCTGAACATTCTGCTGGAACATATTTCTCTAAAATTTCGTTTTCGAAATCTTCCCTTTCATCATTTTGCACATCTTCAACTATATCTATCTCCTTACATGCAGATTCATCATCTTGAAATTCGCATCTTATTGCTAAAGAAACATATTTTTCACATTTTATTCTTTCTGAAGTTAAAGAAATTCCATCACAACTTACCCCTTTTGGATCATTCGCACTAATTTTTATTTGTTTTTTTATTTCCTCAGTATCCTTTTCTTGTGCTTCTTTTATTTTATCGTCTACCTTGCCTTCAAGCCAATCTGGAACATCTCCTTGACATTTTTCATCTTCCAACATTAAAGAATAATCCTGTTTAGCAAGCTCTTCACAATAATCAAAAACTTTTTCAGAACGATCAAGATATAGTTCAGTCTTTTCTTCTTTCATCAAATAATCTTCAAAAAATTCCAAATCCATATCTTTAACTTCAATTATCTTCTCTTTAATCCGTTTTATATTTTCTTTAACCTCTTCTGCAATATCTGGAGAAGTTTTAGATTCAATAATTTCAAGTTTGCTACAAGCATTATTCATATCTTTAATCGCCACATCTTTCTTCCCAAATTTAATATTTTCAATCGCAGAATCTACTGCCCTCTCTCTTATTTCCAAAGCCAATCTAACTTTATTGTCTCCAGAAGAAAAAAATAATTTAATATTATCTGTAAACTTTTCAAAACCAGAATAAGTTTCAGCCTGAACTAAAGGAGCAATTAACAATATACTTACTAAAAAGATTAAAACCATGCCTCTTTTCATAGTTTAATTTAGAATTTATAGTATTTAAAATTATGTTTTCTGTTTTAAATAACGTTCAGCTAACCCTATCCTTCCCTTAACCAACTCCAATTTATACTCCCTAGAAGAATTCTTAATAAAATACTCCCTTTTCATAGCTAATTCCTTGCTAGAAAACTTCTCAAAATAAACTAACTCCTTAAACCCCTTAGCTCTAACATACTTTGATCCTTCACCAGACTTATGTTTTAAAACTCTTTTAGCTATGTCAGTAGTGTATCCAGTATAATAACTACCATCCAAACATTCAAGAATATAAACATAAAAAGTCATCATAACAAACCCTTTCAAAAATTATTTGTAAACTTTCCTCCGGTGATCAAACTTTAACAAAATTAGCTCAGCTCCCTTAAGTGAATAAACCAATCTAAAAGGCTTAATATATAATACCCTTTCTCTTCTTTTATATTTCAAAGGCTTTCCAATATTAGGATTATATACTAATTTTTTTAATATTTTTTCTAATCTATCCTTCAAAAACTTATCTACATTTTTTATATTTTTAACAAAAGTTTTTGAAGGGGTTATTTTCACCATTCTTTAAACTTATCAAAAAATTCATCTACATCGTAGGTTTTACATTCACCACTTTCAATTTC
>JAIOSD010000052.1 GCA_021107835.1 archaeon | reverse complement strand
TGCAGAGTATTCTAATCCTGCCCTTGGATCGGTTCCGTATTTTTGTCTTTTATTTGCTTGTATAACTAGAACTGCCCTTTTGATTAAATCAGGTCTTACTTCTTCAGAAAACTGTTTAGGTAAGTTTACTTCCTTTGCTTTTATTCCTGTTTTTGTGAATGTTGCTGATTTCATTGTTTAGATTCTGTGCTTATGTATTTTATCTCATCGATTGGTTTTGCTTTTGTTCCCCTAATAGATTCTGTTAATATAATTAATCTTTTTGCAGGCCCTTGTATTGAACCTTTAATTAGGATGTATTTGTTTTTTATTGGCCCGTAGCTTTGGAATCCACCTTTTTGATTAATTTTTTCTGGATTTTCATCGATTAAAACTACTTGTTTATTATATTCTGTTCTTTTATGATATCCATGTTGACCATGTTGTGGCACTTTCCAAGATGTTTTTCTTGGTGTGAATGCTCCTAGGTTTCCAGGTGCTCTTCTTTTTTTCTCAGACTTATGTGATTTTAGGCTGATTCCAAATCTTTTAACTGGTCCAGTAAATCCTTTTCCTTTTGTTATTGCATGTGCATCTAAGAATTGGCCTGCTTTGAACACTTCATCAATATTAATTTCTTTTTCTAGTAGAGACTTTGCGTATTCTAAGTCTCCCCCAATTGGAATTTCGAAAATTTCTGGTTTTTTCTTTCCGAATTTTGCTAGTTTTGGTTGGGTGTATACTACTAGTTTCATAAAATCATAATTTTTTGGGATCTCTTCTTTTGTATTCTTTGGTACTGATATCTTTCTTGCTAATTCTTTTTCTAAGTTTTTTGAGAAAATTTGTGTTATTGCTTTTGAGCCGTAAGGTGTATTTTTGTAAAATCGTATAGAAAGAGGTTTTAATGGTGGGCAGTCAATAATTGTCACAGGAACCTTTGTTATGATTTCTACCCCTTTCTTTCCTTGTTTTGTGGTTTGTATATGGGTCATCCCAACTTTGTATCCTCCGAAAGCTAATGGTTTTGCTTCAGTATTCGGAAACCAATTCTTAATAGTAGAATAAATTCGTTTAGCCCGCACTCTAGGCCAAAACTGCAAACTTCCTGATCTTGGTTGATGTCTTTTTGCCATGTTCTTTTTTGCAAATTGTCGTATTTATAAATCTTTCTAGAATCAGCAGCTGAATTGCTTACAGTAAGGGAGATAATTAAGGGTAAATTCTGTGTTTATAAATTTTTTGGATTGGATTTTAGCTTGCCACGGGCCACCAATTTTAATTATTAATCAATTTTACGCTCACAAAATTAAAGAGAAAGAAAAAGTTTTTTGATTGGATTACTAATTGGTTTTTTAATGATAAGAAAATTATCAAAATCAAATTGAGCAACCCCATTATGTCCTGTGTGTGGAATCAAATAAATCTTATAAGGTGGCTCAAGAGTATTACTACCACTAACTAAAGTATGTATTATTTTTGTTCCATCTGGCCTAGTTGTTGTTATTTTTATACTATTATCTAAAAACTCAAGCTTTCTATGATAAATCCCCTTTTGAATTCCTACATCAGTATCCCCATTCCAGTGTCCTATTCCATTACAGCCAGGACTTGGTGTGGAGCAAGGTTCAAGCCATGCGAATCCCCCATAAAGAGTAGGAACATTAAACATATATTGAAATTGTTGGTTTCCCTCTCCTGAAACATAATTTACATCATGTTCTAAAACACTACCTGGATAAAAATCTCTATTTACTAAAAGGATTACATCCGCATCTTTAGGTGTAAGTTGTTGGGTGTGATAAACTCCCTCTTGAACAAAATGTTCATCAAAATAGCCATAATTCGTAGATTCTATCCATTTAGTTAAATCTAATGTTTCTCCAGAAAAATCATCGTAATAGTTTATTGGTTGTGGCGCTAAATAAGGCTGCCAATCAATTCCATCCCCAGGACCACTAATCTCATAATAATTTGGATATCCTGGATTAGATTCAAAATCATCCCAGTTATTGCCAAACTTTCCGAAGTTCCAATCATTATTTATTCCATCAACTTCTTCAAAGGCATTATGGTAAACATTATTTGAAAAATTGTTTCCCCAAAAGAGATTAGATTCCGCTACATCAAGATAAATGCCATAGTGGTTATTATCTAAGTTATTTTTACTTATCTCATCGGTATCGCTTCTAGTAAGTCTTATACCCCCTCCACTATTCGTGATTAAATTATTTTTTAAATCGAGATTTGAACTATCAAGTGCCCAAATACCATTAATCATTCCATTATTTATAGTATTACCAAAAATTTCATTAGATGGACTATTTTTAATGAGAATACCATGATTAATTATATTTGAAATAAAATTATAAGAAACAATATTATTTGGAGCATTAGATTCTAACCAAATTCCTGTGGAACATGCAGAAATCCAATTACTATTGATGAAATTATTTTCAGAACCATGATCCATTGTAATTCCATTATCTTGTATGTTGGTAATTGTATTATTTGTCACAATATTATTAGTAGAGCCCCATGGAATTCTAATCCCAAACCATAATCCACCTTCTATGTTATTTCCAATAAGAGAATTGTTGGATCCACCATGGATTCTTATTCCTTCCCCAAAATTGTGTATGTTACAATTTTTTACAATAACATTTTCTCTTCCATCAATAAAAACCCCATACATTGAATAAGTATCAACCCCTTCAATAGAATGCCCATTACAATCTAAAACGATATCATCAGCTATAATTTTTAGAGCAATCCCTTGGTAATCGCCAGAACAATCTAAAATGTCTTCAGTTAAAGTGACACTCTCGGTTATATGGGAACCACAAGCCACCTGCGTAGGGGATAATAAAACTTTTGCTTGACTACAACCAACAACAAAAATAAAACTAACTAAAAATAATAATAATATACTTTTTTTCATAATTTCATCCCTCCGAATAGTAATTCACCTCTAATAAAATATAATTAATCAAAATATAAAAACTTATCCTTTACGTTCAAAGGATTTTCTAAAGGATTAGCTTGCCACGGACCACCAAATAACTTATAAATCGAATAAAAGTATAAAAAATATGAATCAAATTCTCGAAAAAGTGAGAAAAGCATTTGAAGAATTAAAAGAAAGGGACGAATTTCTTCTTGAAAATGATATTAATGAGAGGGCAATAACTCATAAACTAGCAGAATACTTACAAAAAAGTTTCCAAAATTTAAATGTTGACTGCGAATATAATAGGAAGTTGGATAGAACAAAGACTATCCAGGTCCTAAAAAATGAACTAAAAGAAAAAGAATTGAAAAAAGAATGTGTGGTCTATCCAGATATAATCGCTCACAAAAGGGGAGAGAAAGAAAACGAAATAGTAATTGAAGTAAAAAAGAGAAAGAAACAAAATGAATTATATAGAAAAAGTATCGAGTTTGATAAGAAAAAACTAATAGAATTTACTCATAAAGGGGGCGAGTTAAAATACAATTATGGTTTATTATTAATTATTCCAGTTAAAAAAGAATATAAAGAAAAAACAGAATGTATTTTATTTAAAAATGGAAAAGAGGTATGGGATGAAACTACTATCAAAATCTGAATATCTTATAGGATTGCAATATCTAAAGGAATTTAAAATATGAATAAAAAAGAATTGCTAGAACTTGTAAAAACAGGAGAAGGATATACTATTGAATTTAAAGAGAGCTTAAACAATTCCATTGGTAAAACAATATGTGCTTTCGCAAATGCTTCTGGGGGTAAGATCATTTTAGGGGTTACCGATAATGGTGTTGTTAAAAGTTATAATCTAAGTAATGCTAATCATTCAAAAATTCAGAATATTGTAAGAAATATGGATCCTTCATTTCAGGTAAATGTAGAACAGGTTTCAGATTTAGTTGTGATTTATGTTCCTGAAGGAAAAGATAAACCCCATTCTATAAACGGACATTTTTATCTTAGACAGAGTGCAAGTTCTCAACAACTCAAAAGAGATGAAATTAGAGAGTTTTTTCAACGTGAAAATAAGATACAATTTGATAAGAAAACAAATCTGGATTTTGATCTTAAAAAGGATTTTGATGAGTATAAATTCGGCAGTTTTGTTAAAAAATTAAATTTATCTTCAGATTTGCCCAAAAAGCATTTATTGCAAAATCTTAACTTATTAACTAATGATGAAATTAATAATGCGGGGGTATTATTCTTTTGCCATAGAATAAGTAAATTTTTTATGAATTCTGTTATAGCTTGCGTGTTATATCAAAGCGATTCAAGAGCGAATATACTTGATAAGAAAGAGTTTGATGCAGATTTTGTTTCTAATTTTGATAATGCACTTAATTTTGTGTTGAAAAACATAAATATGAATATTGAAATAGTTGGCAGAAAACGAGTCGAAAAATTAGAGATTTCAGAAGAAGCATTAAGAGAAGCCATAATTAATGCAATGGTGCATAGGGATTATTTTTCTAATGGTCGGCTACAAATTGATGTTTTTTCCGATAGAATAGAAATTTCCAATCCTGGCAACTTATTATTTGATGAAAAAGAGTTTGGAAAGGTCAGTATCGCAAGGAATCCCATTTTATCTGATCTTGTTCACAGACTAGGATATGTTGAAAGAATAGGTTCGGGAATTAAACGAATAAAAACTCTAGTTAAAGATGTGGATTTTGAGTTTAGCTCCAACTGGTTTAGAGTAATATTTAACAGACCGGGAGTACAGGAAACTGTGGAGAAAACTGTGGAGAAAACTGTGGAGAAAATAATTACTGCAATTAAAGAAAACTCAAAAATAACTCAAAAAGAATTAGAAAAAATAACTGGTTTAACAAGACGAGGGATAGAATGGAATATTGAAAAACTCAAAAAAGAAGGAAAATTAAAAAGAATTGGCCCAGACAAAGGTGGTCGTTGGGAGATTTTAGAATGAAACTAATATCAAAATCTAAATATCTTATAGGATTGCAGTGTCCTTTGCATTTATGGACTACTTTCCACGAACCAGACAAACTTCCAGAAGTAGATGTAGAAACACAAAAAAGATTTGATGAAGGTCATGAAGTTGGGGAGATGGCTAAGAAATTATTTCCAGGAGGGATAGATCTACCAGTTGATGATTTTCTAGGTAATATTCAACTAACTAAAGCTTCATTACAAGAGGGAAAACCTTTATTTGAACCTGGATTTCTAACAGAAGATAAATTATTTTCAAGAGGAGATATTTTAGTTCCAAATGGAGATTCTTGGGACATAATTGAAGTAAAATCTGGAACTAAAGTTAAAGATATTAATGTTCATGATGTTTCTTTTCAAAAACATGTTTATGAGAAGTGTGGGTTAAAGATTAAAAAATGTTATCTTATGCATATTAATAATGAATATATTAGAAAAGGAGAGATAGAAGCTAAGAAATTATTAGTTAAGGAAGATATTACTTCTAAGGTTGATGAGATTTATTCAAAAGTTCCTGAAAGAATTTCAGAAATGAAAGGTATTATTGATGATCCTATAAAACCTTCAAATAAGATTGGTGTTCATTGTTCAAATCCATATGATTGTCCTTTGGTTGATGATTGTTGGTCTTTTTTACCTTCTAATCATGTTTTTCAGTTGTATAGGGGTAAGTCTAAAGCTTTTAAGTTGGTTGAGAATGGGATTTATTCTTTGAAAGATATTCCTTTTGAGTTTAAATTAAATGATAAACAGGGGATTCAGAAAGATTGTGATGCTTCTGGTTCTGTTTATGTTGATAAGTCGAGGTTGAAGCATTTTTTGAAAACTATTACTTATCCAGCTTATTATTTAGATTTTGAAACTTTTCAGACTGCTATTCCTAAGTTTTCTGGTTCTAAGCCTTATCAGCAGATTCCATTTCAGTATTCTTTGCATGTAGTTTCTTCTTTTGGGGTTGAACCTGAACATTATTCGTTTTTGTATTCTGGGAAAGGAGATCCTCGCGAGGAGTTTGCTTCTTCTTTGAAGAAAGTTTTAGGTTCTTCTGGTACGATAGTAGTTTATAATCAGACTTTTGAGATTTCTCGTTTACGTGAGTTGGGTTTGTTTTTGCCTTCTTATTCTTCTTGGGTTGAGGGTATTGTTTCTAGGGTTGTTGATTTGTGGGTTCCTTTTAGAAACTTTAGTTATTATAATCCTATTCAAAAAGGAAGTGCTTCTATTAAGAAAGTTTTACCTGCTTTAACTGGTAAAGATTATTCTCACTTGGGGATTTCTGATGGTGTTAGTGCTTCTATTGAGTTTTATAATATGGCTTATAAAAGTGGGAAAGATGTTCGTGAGGATTTATTGAAGTATTGTTGTTTGGATACTTTAAGTATGGTTTGGATTGTTGAGAAGTTGGGTGGGTTGGTTTAAAAAATGATTATAGAGAAAAAAATTTGGATAGAATATTTTCAAAAAATTATTGATGGAAATAAGAAATATGAACTTAGATTAGCGGATTTTGAATGTAATGAAGGCGATATCTTATTATTAAAAGAGTGGGATAATGAGAAAAAGGAATATACTGGTAGAAAATTAGAAAAAAAGGTAAAATGTGTTGTCAAAACAAAAGAGGCAACCAAATTTTGGACAAAAGCGGAAATTGATAAATATGGATTTCAAATAATTTCTTTTGATTAAGTTACTAAGTGAAAATTTTTGGTTAGCGAGAACTTCTCTCGCGCCCCCTTCCTTTTAAATCCTCAATAAAAGAATCTACTAATTCTTCCTGAATATATTTATATATTATCCCGCTTTTATTTTGCATCTTTTCTAGCCATTTCTTTTTTAATTGTTTAAAGTATTCCTCTTGTGACATAAATTTATTTTTGGTTAATTAATATATAAAAATGATCAAAAACCAATTAGTAGTAAGTTTATAGTTTTTTAGCTCCTCAAATCTCTTTTAATTCCTCTAAACTTTTGATTATTTTTTTCTCAAATTCAAGAATTTTTTTCTTTAAAATATTCCTTAACTATTACTGAAAATTTTTTAATTATTTTAGGCTCAATTGTTGTAAATCTATCATTTTCTAAAGGATATAACTTTCCATCTTTCATAAAATTTCTTATATAAGCAGTAGATGGTAATGTACTGAAGTGGGCGGTGAAATGAAGATATTGGCATTGTAAGCCTTCTCTTCCATGTTTTTGAGTTCTATTAATGCTAGAGCCTTTTGTTTTTGTCTCCACCAGTGAATTCTTGCTAATTGTCTTGTTCTGTTGTTGTCTATATCCTTTTATGGAAACAAACTGCCACACTTACTACATTTATACTTATTTCGTTTAGGTAATAACACTAAAAGATAACTACATTTAGTGCACCTTATCACTAACACTAGTAAAACTTACTTTTATATAAAATTATTTATTTTAAATCCTAAAATCTAGAAAAACATAAGTTTTTATAAAAGAATTGTCTTCTTTAGACATATAACTTAAAATGATATATTCAAATCCTCTTGATAGAACAGAGTTCCAAACGAGAATAGAGAAAATAGATGTTTTACTAGATGAACAAGGGTGGAACGTTAAAGATAAATCAAAAGTTCTTGCAGAAATAGATACAAAACAGTCAAATTTTAAGAAAAAACAATACAAAAATGTATCTGAAACCCTAAAAAATAAAGATGAGAGTAAATATGCAGATTATCTCCTTCTTGATAAAAAAGGATATCCTTTAGCAGTAATAGAAGCAAAGAGAACTTCTAAAGACCCGATTATAGGTAAAACCCAAGCTAGAGAATATGCTGAAGATATACAAAAACAAACAGGTAAACCAGTCTTTATCTTTTTAACAAATGGGTATGAGATATGGTTTTGGAATTATCCTTATGAAAGTCCTAGGATGGTTAAAGGATTTCATGATCAAGATTCTTTAGAGAGATTGCGATGGATAAATGAAAATAAAAAAGAATTGAGTAAAGTAAATATTAATCCTAAAATTGCAGGCAGACCTTACCAAATAGAATCAATAAAAAGAATTTGTGAAGGAATAAGTAAAGGTAAAAGAAGATTTCTAATCGTTCAAGCAACAGGAACTGGTAAAACAAGGGTTAGTATGTCTTTGATTCATAGATTAATGAAAGCAAATATAGTTAGAAAAGTATTATTCTTAACTGATAGAAAAGCTTTAAGGGATCAAGCTTACAATGATGGTTTTAAAGTATTTTTTCCAAATGAATCCAAAATAAAGGTTTATTCTGGAAATGTGAACAAAACTTCTAGATTATATACT
>JAIOSD010000056.1 GCA_021107835.1 archaeon | reverse complement strand
GTTGCCTCTTGTGGGGAGGGGTGTTGAGAGGACGTTATCTTTTGTGGTGCATACACTTGTATCAGGGGAGCAACATATTGCATCTCCTTGTGATGTTGATGATCCAGATTGTAATGATGATGGGTTTGGGATGGGAGGAGGAGATTTTATAGGCACCCCTAGTCCTTGTTTATCAATTGGTTGTATGTGTGTTGATTCAGATAATTGGGGAATATTCCCTGCTTGGGAGGTAATTTTTCCTTTTGGCACTGGTTGTTCAGTAGGGGAAGTTTGTGTGGTTACCGAAGGTAGTGTAGATCGGGTTTGTGGTTCTTTGTTATTTTCAGGACTTTATTGTTTAGAGGATGGTGTTTGTAGTACAGCATTTGGAGAAGATTATTTATGGTCTCCAAGTGATTGTTTAGCTGGGACTGAATTTTATACTTATACCACAATTTTAGATGGGGAGAGTAATAGTGTTTTGTCCAAGACCGATATGTTTGGTAATGTTGTCCAAGTGCAAAATTCTGTTGGGGACACTTCTTCTTTTGAGTATGATTCTATGGGTAAATTAATAAATACAGTCGATTTTAATGGTAGAAGTCATAATCCAGATGGAGATGATGATCAATTTAATTATAACTATTTGGGACAGTTAATAAAAGAATATGATATTAATTATGATGGGTTTTCCCTTTATGAATACGATGATGTTGGGAACATTGAATATGTAACCAGGGCCGATGGGAAGATATTGTATACTGAATATGATCCTTTATATAGGGGGATTAAAGTTTGTGAAGTTTCTACAATTGGAAATGATTGTGATAGTTCTTTGAGTGTAGATTTAATTGAAAATTATTATGATGAATATAGGAATAATGGGGGTTCTTGTAGGGAAGGGGGAACTAGTTTTGGTTTCTTATGTGAGGTTATAAAGTATGAGGGGGAGTATAATTTAAGAAGTTCTTTGAAATACTCTTATGACTCTAAAGGAAATGTTAAGGAAGTTACTGAATTCCTTGGAAAAGCAGGGCTTTATGGAAACTTGGAGTTTGTTACATATTATGATTATGATGATGCGGGAAATGTGGTTTGGATTAAATTTTCAAATAATGAAATCGTAGAATATGGTTATAATAGACTAAATCAATTAGAAAGTGTAACTATTAATGGGGTTCCTCAGGATTTTGAGTTTGAGTATGAACCTACTGGCATGATTGATTTTATTAACTATCCAGACAATTCCTTACAAGATTTTTCATATAATGAAAGAAATTGGATAAGTAATATCGAAGTAAAAGATAATGAAGAGGATCTTATCTTTGGAGAGGAATATACAAACTATGATGATGTTGGTAATTTGTTAAGTATTAGTGATTTGTTTGGTGGGGGAGTTGATTTTACTTATGATAAACTATATAGGTTGGATGATGTTTCTGATTATGGATATTATGATGAAGTTGAGGTTGGTTTTAGTTTGAATAGCATTAATTATGGTTATGATGCAGTTGGAAATAGATTAAGTAGGCTTGTGAGTGGTGGTGGAGATATTATTAATACGGTTATGGATTATTCTTATGGTTCTAATGATCAATTAGACAGTGCAGATGGGTGTTCTTATACTTATGATGATGTTGGAAATATGGTGGAAAAAGATTGTGGTGGGGAGATTGTTAGTTATGAATATGATATTAACAATCTGATTACTCAGATTGATATGGTGGATGGGAGTAAGTTGATGTTTAGATATGATCCTTTAGGAAGAAGAATCTATAAAAATTATTTGAAATCAAATGGGGTTGATACTTCTAAAGAAGGTTTGATTAGTTATTATGTTTATTGTTTGGCAAGTAATCCTTCGTTAGTTTTAGATTGCGAGATTATGGGTGATTTAACACATGATGGGCGGGTAGATATTAGTGATATAATTATATTTTCTGCTGTTTATCATGGGCATCCGGACTATGAAGAGTATATTGAAGAGGCAGATTTTTGGGAAGATGGGATTTTTAATGTGGTTGGGGATATTGTACTTTTTTCCAGAAATCTTGGAAAATCTGTTGATTTGAATGGTTGTGCTAGTGAAGAACAAGTTATGCAAAATAGAGAAGCTATTTGTTCTGAAGTTTGTTTAGATCCTGAATTAAAATCTTTAGGGCTTTGTGAGTGTCCAAAACTACCGAAGCCATTAAATGTTAGACCGGAGGTTAGACCTTATGAAGAACCTACCGGTGGTTTCTAAATCGAAAATCTTAAATTGTAGTACTTCTTATAATATTTTATGATAGAACTAGGTGGAAATATTAATTTAGATGGATTTGAGAAAATAGAATCGGGGAATTTGATAGTTGTAAAAAAAGTGGTTGGAAACTATACGAAAAATATTTCTGAAAAAGTTAAAGACTTTAAAAAAATAACAATTAGTTTAAAGAAGGAGGGAGGGTTTTTAATTTATGTTAAAGTTGATTCAGAAAATGAAATAATTAGCGAGGCTAAGGCATCTAATTTATTTTTTGCATTGGATAAGGCTTTATCAGGGATTTTAAATAAAATATCCTAATAAAAACCTTTATAAATAGAATAATTCTTCGGATTATTTAGGTATTTAAAAATGCAAAGAACTGGCGGATATAGAAGGAAAACGAGAAGTAAATTAAGTAAGAATGTGCGATCTAAAGGAAAGATTGCAATAAGGAAATACTTCCAGGAATTTAAGGAAGGAGAGAAGGTTTACTTTGTTGCTGAATCTGGTGTGCAAACTGGGATGTATCACCCCAAATACCATGGAAAAGCAGGGATAATAAGTAAGAAACAAGGGAGCAACTATTATATTAAAATAAAAGATGGAAACAAGGATAAATCTATTTTAGTACATCCAGTCCATCTTAAGAAGGTATAAAAATGGAAATTGTTAATGAAACCCCAATAAGTTTACCAGAAATGGAAAAACACATACAAGGAATTAAAAAGCGAGATAAAGAGCTTAACTTTAGGGCTAAAAAAGTAGAAGAATATCTAAAAGTTGTTCAAAAGACAAAGGATTATGAAAAGTTAAAAAATGAGCTTGAAGAAGCAGGAATCGGAAGATTAAAATTAAAGCATATAACGCTAATAATTAACATACTTCCTACTGATATGGATAGTTTAAGAACTGTTTTGTCTGGGGAGAATATAACCCTCAAAGATGAGGATTTGAAAAAAATAATAGAGATAGTGAGCAAGTATGTATAAGGAAAAAAATGATAAGACCGCTAGTGAAGGAGGAATTTGTAATTATTTTGGATTTTCTTCCGCATGGGTATCCCTTCGATACAAGACCTATGCACCAGAAGACAGCCATAGCACAAGCTATAGGAAAAAATCAGTTTACGCTGTTGGAACTGGTTCCTAAGAAGGGGGAATTTCTACAGCCCCATGAGGAAGTTTATATCGGAGAAGGGAAGAGAGATAAAATACACCATATTATTGGCAAAATCCCTCTTTCAAAGTTAACATTGACTGCAAAAGCTGAACTTGAATTTGTGGTAGAAAAGAAGGTAGAGGAAAGTGAAAAAGAGTTTGTTGGGTTTTTTAATAATGCTGGACCAATAAATACAAGAATGCATCAAATGGAATTGTTGCCTGGTATAGGGAAAAAACATACTAGGATGATAATTGATGAAAGAATGGAAAAGCCATTTGAATCATTTAAAGATATTAAAGCAAGAGTAAAATTAGTTCCAGATCCAAAAAAAATCATAATAAAAAGAATCTACCTTGAATTAAATAACGAGGATAAGCACAGGTTGTTTACATAGATATAGCAAAAGCTTTTTAAATAGCTTGAGAGCATCAAAATAGAAAATGGAGCAGAAATTAAGGCATGTATTTAGAATTTTTGCAGCGGATATAGATGGGACTAAATCGATTAAACATGCTCTGAATAAAGTTAAAGGTATTAGTTTTTCCATGTCTAATGCTATTTGTACGATTTCTGGTGTTGATGCTAGTAAAAAAGCTGGTTTGTTGACAGAGGATGAAATCAAAAAAATTGAAAGTACAATGGTGGATTTAAGCAAATTTCCTAAATGGATGTTAAACAGAAGAAAAGATTATGATGAAGGAACGGATAAACACTTACTTGGTGTTAATTTAAAATTAAGAAAAGAATTTGATGTTAAAAAATTAAAAAAGATTAAAAGTTATAGAGGGATGAGGCATGCAGCTGGTTTACCTGTTCGTGGTCAAAGAACTAAAGGGCATTTTAGAAAATCTAAGAAATCTCTTGGTGTAAAGAGGAAGAAGAAGTAAAATGGGTCAAACGAAAAGAATCAGAAAAAAATATGAAACGCCAATCCATCCTTGGCAGAAAGAGAGAATTATAGAAGAAAAAGAATATATTCGAAATTATGGTTTTAAAAATAAGAAGGAAATATGGAAAGAAATTGCTAAATTAAGAAAAGCAAGAGCACAAGCTAAGAAACTTATTGCCGATAAATTTTCTGAGCAGGCAAGAAAAGAGGAAAAAGAATTATTGGTAAAATTGGTTAGGTATGGTTTGTTGACTAAAGATTCTAAACTAGAAGATGTTTTAGGTTTGAAAGCTATAGATTTTTTTGATAGGAGATTACAAACTTTTGTGATTAAGAAAGGATTTGCTAGATCCACAAAACAAGCTAGGCAATTTATTGTGCATGGGCATGTGATTGTTAATGAAAAAAAAGTGACTGCACCTTCTTATATGGTTTCTCTTGCTGAAGAACCTAAGATTATTTTTGATGCTTTATCCACACTTTCTAAAGAAGATCATCCTGAGAGGGCTGTTTTAACTAAAGAAGACAAAAAAGTTTTAGAGGAGATTAAAGGGCCTAAAAAAGAAGAAGTTAAGAAGATTACTGAAGAAAGCAAAATTGAGAAGGCTGTAAAAGAAGAAACAAAATCAACAGAGGTAGCAAGCGAGTAAATGGTATTTATAAATAAAAAAAAGAAATTGAAATGGGGAATTGTACACATATTTGCTTCTTATAATAATACTATAATTCATATTACAGATATAACTGGTTCAGAAACAATAGCTAAAGTTAGTGGGGGCATGGTTACTAAAACTCATAGATTGGAAGCAAGTCCTACTGTTGCTATGACTGCGGCAAAAATGGCTGCAGAGAATGCATTAGAAAAAGGAATAAATGCTGTTCATATTAAAGTAAGGGCGCCTGGAGGGCATAATGGTCCAACAAGTACTGGTCCAGGGGCACAAGCAGCGATTAGGACATTGACTAGGGCTGGACTTAAAATTGGAGATATTGAAGAAGTTACCCCGCTTCCACATGATGGTTGTAGAAAAAAAGGAGGCCGAAGAGGTAGAAGAGTTTAAAATGGAAATAAATGTTATTGAAAAAATAGATAAAAAGTTAGTATTAGAGCTTTCTAATACTAACGAAACAGAAGTTAATACTCTGCGTAGATTAATTGTTTCAGAGGTTCCTACAATGGCTATTGAAGAGGTGGAATTTATAAAAAATGATACTGCTTTATTTGATGAAATTTTAGCTAATAGACTTGGTTTAATACCTTTAACAACAGATTTAAAAATTTATAAAGAAGGTGATGATGATAAAAAAGGAAAAGTTTTGAATCAGGTTGAATTTAAGTTAAAAGCTAAAGGGCCTGTAATTGTTTATAGCAAGGAATTGGAATCCACTGATGAAAAGATAAAATCTGTTTTTGAAGATATTCCAATTGTTAAATTACTTGAAGGTCAAGAATTAGAGTTACATGCTATTGCGGTTCTTGGAAGGGGAAAACAACACATGAAGTTTTCTCCTGGTGTTGTTTATTATCATCATAAACCTATTTTAGTAATAAATAATGATGCTAAAAAAATAGAGCAATTTAAAGATGAATTTCCTAAACAAGCCTTTAAAGACGGGAAGCTTAATGAAGAAGCTTTATTGAAAGATAATTTGTATGAGGCTTGTGAGGGCGCGTGTGAAGAGTTATTAAAAGTAGATTATGAAGAGGATAAATTTATAGTTTATATTGAGTCGTTTGGTCAGTTAGATTGCGTTGAAATGATTATTACAGCTTTAGAAAAACTTAATGATAAAATAGAAGAGTTTGAAAAGGCATTAAAGGGAAATAATCTTACTGAAAAAGTTATTAAAGATGCTGTTAATGTCGCAAAGAAAGTAACCAAGCTTAAGAAATAAACCTGTTTTGTGCAGGTGTGCCAGAGTGGTCAAATGGACATGGTTAAGGCCCATGTGGCTTAGTGCCTACGCAGGTTCGAATCCTGTCGCCTGCAATTAAAAAATGAAAACAAACAAAAATCTTGTGAACCTGATAAAGGAAATAAAAGAGCATGCGGGTAGAGGGAACTCTGGATTTTGGAAGAGGGTTGTTAAGGAATTAGAGAATTCAACTAGAAGGAAGAGAAAAGTTAATGTTTCAAAAATAAATAAAGTTACTAAAGCTAATGAAGTTGTTTTAGTGCCTGGAGATGTTTTGGGTACTGGAGATTTAGATCATGAAGTTAGTGTGGCAGCTTTGAGATTTAGTGAAAGTGCTTCTGAGAAAATAAAAAATAAACTTACTATTAAAGAATTATTTGAAAAGAATCCAAAAGGAAAGGATGTGAGGATTTTAGGATGATTATTGATGCAAATGAATTAATTGCTGGAAGGATGGCAACCGGGGTTGCTAAGAAAGCGTTACTTGGAGAGAAAATTGATATTGTTAATTGTGAAAATGCATTAATTACTGGTAAGAAAAAAGAAATTTTTGAAAGATTTAAAGTACGTAGGGATAGGGGGGATGCTTTGAAAGGCCCTTATAATCCTACTATGTCTGATAGATTTATTAGAAGAATGATTCGGGGGATGTTGCCTTATAAACAAGAGAAGGGAAGATTGGCTTTTAAGAGAGTAATGTGTTACCTTGGTGTTCCAGACGAGTTTAAAGACAAGAAATTCGAAACAATTAAAAGTGCTCATATTTCAAAAAGTAAAACTATGTCATATACTACAATTGGTGAACTTTGTAAACATCTCAAAAAATGAAAGTAATACATAAAGCTGGAAAGAGAAAAACTGCAATAGCTAGAGCTACTATGAAACCTGGAAAAGGGGTTGTTGTGATTAATTATGTTTCTCTTGATACGTATACTCCAGAGATGGCTAAGATGAAGATAATGGAGCCTTTGATTATTGCAGGTGAGCTTTCTAAGAAATATGATATTAGTGTTAATGTTCATGGTGGTGGTTGGCAAAGTCAATCTGAGGCTTCTAGACTTGCTATAGCTAGATGTTTAGTTGAAGCTGATAAAAAGTTGAAGAATAAATTTTTAGAGTATGATCGGCACTTAATTGTTGCTGATACCAGAAGAAAGGAGGTTTGTAAGCCTAATGACTCTAAAGCTAGAGCTAAAAGGCAGAAATCTTACAGATAAAATGATAATTCCAATTAGATGTTTTTCGTGTGGTAAGCCAGTAGGGCATCTCTGGGAGAAATTCCAAGAAAGAGTTAAATCTGGAGAAGATCCAAAAAAAGTTATGGATGGTCTTGGTTTGAACAGATATTGTTGTAGAGCTTTATTTGTTGGACATATTGATCTACTTGAAGATGTTTCCCAATTTAAAAAGTTTTAAATTCTAGTTCTTCTTTTTATTTTTATGAGAAATAACGCTTGGCTGGATAGAAGGATGGATGTTATTTGGCAGAAATTAATGCCAGAAGTTGAGAGAAAGAATAATGTGGTTATTTTATTTAAAGGCAAGTGGAAGAATAAATTTGCACATATTAAATTATTAGGTGATGGTTCTACTGAAATTGCAATTAATTCACTTTTTAGATTCCCAGATGTTCCTGATTTTATTTTAGATACAACTATTGCTCATGAGTTAGTGCATTATATGCATGGGTTTCAAAGTCCACACCTGCAACAGTTTAAATATCCTCATATGGGGGGAATTGTTGAGAAAGAAATGAAAAAGAGGGGGTTTGGGTTCTTATTAAGTTTGGAAAAAGATTGGGTTAAGGATCATTGGAGGAAATTGTATACTCTTTTGTTATAGAAAAGTTTATAAACTATAGTTAAACTATAGAATTATGGTTACAACAATTCAGCTTAAAGAAGATGTAAAAATGGTATTAAATAGAATGAAAACAACTTCTAATGAGACTTATGAGGATGTTATAGTTAGGGTGGTTAATGATGTAGAAAAGCAAAAAAAGATGCAAGAGGATTTGCTTATTGAAGGGCATAAAGAAATGGCAGAAGAATCTCTTCGGATAATTAAAGAATTCGAGTATGCTGATTCTGAGTTAGATGTAGAGTGGTAATTATTAAAAGGGGCGAGATTTATTTGGTGAATTTGGATCCTGTTAAAGGTTCTGAACAAGGGAAAATTAGACCAATTTTAGTTATACAAAATGATATTTCTAATAAGTATAGTCCAACAACTATTATTGCTCCGATAACATCTAAAATTTATAGTAAAGAATTTCCAACTAATGTATTTTTATTAAAGTCTGATTCTAACTTAAAAAAGGATTCAACTATTCTTTTAAATCAGATAAGAACAATAGATAAATTAAGGATTATCAAACGTATTGGAAAAGTTGATGATTTTATTATGAAAAAAGTTGGTTTGGCTATTCAAGTTAGTTTAGGTCTTTAGTGGGAATCTCATATATTTTTTACAGTTTTTACAGGTGTAGATTACTTTGTTGTTTTTTGTTCTAACTCTATAATTATCTTTTCTGAAATAATTGTAACAATGTTTACAGAACTTTCTTTTGTAACCTCTTGGAAACCTTAAATTTAGTTTCATAGCTATTTTTCTAGCTGTTTGAATATATTTATTTGCTAATGTTTGACTTTTAGTTTTTTCTGCTTGTTCGAATAGGGTTTTTATTCTTTCTTTTGCTAATTTTTTATCTTTTTTCATAGTTTTGTTTAGAAGTTTATTATTAAAAAGGTTTTGAAAAATAAAGGTGGACAGCTTTCTGTGGTTCCCGCAACAAAGTGCAGTACAACACAGAACGTAGACCTGCTTGACATGCCGTATATCCAGGTCGCTTTGACCGTCCTAAGAGATTTGGATAAATTATTAGTTTATAAAGCTTTTGGATTATGTCCCCTTACCTTCATGACGCATGCCGATTTCTTTTGCTTTATCTACTTTTTCTTGTGCAGTCATGCGGGATAATGGATTTTTTAATTGAGGATAGCTTGGATTTGTTTCATAAAATTTTTTAATCCAGGTGGCTGCGTCTGTTCCTTTTTTAATGCTTCTCCAGCCATAAGTTATTCTTGGTTTATTTACTGCTGTTGGGAATTCTTTAGATATTTTTGAAAAGTCCCCCCCATAAACCATTATTTCGGTTGGTGTAATAGGTGATAAGCCCAATTGGTCCATAGCTGTAACGTAATTATGATTATTTTCTGTACTTAGTGCTTTTTGAAGAATGAATCCTAGATTTTCTGTTAAAACTTCGTCAGAAACTGTATCTGAGTTGTCTAATTTTGTTAAGATATCATTTAAATCTAACATTTTGATAAAATAATTATATTTAGGGGATTTATAAGTTTTTCTATTTGTAATTACTTATAAGTCATACTAATTTTAGCTTTCCAGAAATTTTATCTATTTTTTCTTCTTTGTCTGGTCCAATTGCTAAAGCGGTTATTGTTCCTGGTTTGATTTGTGTTTTTCCTGCATCTCTTATTTTTGCGGTTGTTAGTTTTTCTTTTTTTGCTAATATTTCATATTTGTTTAATTCTTTGAGATCTTCTACTTTTAGAACTACTTTTTTCATTCCTTTAGATTTCCACTCTTTTACTATAGATTCTTTTGATTTTAAGGTTGCTTCTACAGAGGCATGTGCTGCTTGTGTGGCAAGTTTGCCTTTAGTTAGCTTTAAATCTTTTCTTATTAATATTACTTGTTTCATCTTCTAAATTTGTGTTTTGTGCTTGCTTGTAGTTTATTCATTACTTTGTGAAGCGCTGTTGCGAGTAACCAATCATCTGCTTCTGCGTTTATTAAGTTGTCTGGAGTTTGAATTTTTCCATGGAAAGAATACATTGCTCTATCTCCATCTTTATTGTGTTTTTTTGCGTGTAGAATTAAACTGCCTGTTATTTCTCTTTTTATTTTGATGTAATTTGTTGAGACGATTTCTTTTATTTTTTCTATTTCTTTTTCATCGAATTGATTTAATCCTTTTATTGTTATGTTTTTGTCCATTGGTTAGTTCTTTTGTTTGATTGTTTATAAATATAATGGAAAGGCTTAAAATATTTAATTTGTTTTTATTAATATGAAAAGAGAAGTGTTACTGATTTTGTTAGTTGTATTTATTCCTTTTGGTTTAGCTAAAGAAATCCCAATTGAAAAAACTTATGATGTAGATAAAACTTCTGATGAGGTTTCCCAAGGTGTTATAACTTATATTTATGCAGGTTCTAAATTATTAGCTAGTAAATCTGATGGGGAAATTACTTATCATTATCAAGATCGTTTAGGTTCTGATGTTGAGAGTAAGTCATTGCCTTTTGGACAGGAGATTGTTAATGGGGAGAGATTTTCTTTTACTGGGAAAGAATTAGATTCTTCTGGTTTACATTATTTTAGTGCTAGGTATTATGATAGTGATTTGGGTAGGTTTACTTCAGTTGATCCGGTTAAAGACAATCATGCTTATAGTTATGTGATGAATAATCCTTTGAGGTTTGTTGATCCTAGTGGCATGGATGAAAGAGAGGATAAACTACAAGCATATGTTACTCAATATTCTGTTGAAGTATTTCATCCAATGATAGAAAAACATAGGGGAGATATTGCATCTGCTTCTGAAGATCTCGGGGTTCCTCCTGAAGCAATATTATCGGGGATGATTGTAGAGGATATACGGTTTTATAATAAAAATTTGAAGGAAGTTTTTATGAATGTTAAGTCAAACTTAAGAACTATTTTATCTAAATGTGCTCCAATAGTTCTTGAGAAAACTGGACATGCCCCAAATATATATTCTGAATCTAATTTGGGTATGGCTCACACAGGTGCAGTGTATGGTGCATTTAGTTATTTACATTCAGTGGGGTTTCTTTCTTCTGAGAAATATGATTATTTTCAGGATATGGGCTATGGGGGATATGAAAATTTTAAGGATTCGTTACTTCCATTAGCTTATACTATGAAGGCACACATGGTCCTTTGGGAAAAGGCAGGATATGATCTTTTTTCTTATGATTTTAAAACAATTAGTACTTTTGGAGAGAGGGTTGGTGTACTTGAAACCTTGAATAGTATGGCACATTATAATTCTTATGAAAATGCATTTATTACTGGGAAGGATGATCGAAAAATAAGGCCACATAATTCTCCTAAAATTGGGGGATCTCTTTTACATAAAGCAGGATATGGGGTTTCTTATGGAGAGATTGCTAAGATTTATGTTGAATCTGGATTGGCAAGGGACTTCTTGGAAGGCGGGGAATAAACCTTAATGGAGAAGGTGTTTTTGGATGAAAAAGACAGTCGAGTTGATGGATATTTTGATGTTTCAAATACGATTACGTTTATACCAGATAAACCATTGTATGGAAAAATAAATGTCTACTTTAATGGTATTAGACCTGCTACGAAGATGGCTTCTGGATTTGGGATTGCTGCTTCTATTGGGTTTTCTGGATTTGTTGTTAAGGGTTTAAGTGATAAAATTAATACGTTTCAACTAAACCAACGTGATTTACAGGGTTGTATGCGGTGCCATGCATTCTAAGATGTAAATAGTTTTGAAGATTATTCTAGGTGGGTTGAAAAATAAGGTTCAAATTAATTATAATTGTTTAACCATATAAACTCCTTGTTTTTTGTAATCTAATGTTCTATAATATTCTTTTACCCCGATTCCAGAGATAACTATTAGTTTTTTGTAAGGTTTTGATATTTTTTCAGCTTCTTTTAATAATTGTTTTCCAAACCCTTTGTGTTGTTGGGATTTTTTGTGAGTTTCTCCTATCTTTGCAGTGTTTGAGTAAACATGTAATTCTCTCACTATTGCTTTTTCTTTTGTTAGTCTTAATCTTAGGAAAGCAATTAGTTTGTTATCTTCTTCTATTGAAAGAAAGATCTCTTTTCCTTGTGAAGCTTCGTAATCTATTCTTTTTAATTTTGGATTTTTAATTATTTCATTTCTTATTTGTCTTGCTCGTATATCTCTTTGAGGTATTTTTTTTGATTTTAGTAATTTATCCACATCTTGCCTTAGGTTTGTTTTGTTTACCCCTGCGTGCGTCATAAAGCTTGGAATGTCGCGTTGTATTCTCATAACCCTAGAATATTCTGGAATATATTCCATTATCTTTGCGATTAATTCTGCTGCTTTTTGAGTTGTTAAAGGTTTGAATTTTCCTGCTTTGTAATCTTTTAATAATTCTGTATTTGGCATTACCATGCAAGGATATATTTTTAATGCATCTGGTTTGAAATCTTTATTTTTGAAAAGTATTTTAAACATTTCTAAATCTTTTTTTGGCGAGGATCCTGGTGCTCCGGGCATTATATGATACCCAACTTTTAATCCTGCATTTTTCATTAGTTTTGTTGCTTGAATTGAGTCTTGTAATGTGTGCCCCCGTTTTATTTTTTTTAGAACTTCTGGGTAAACAGATTGTACTCCTAACTCCACTCTTGTGCAACCTTGTTTTAACATTCTATTTATGTGGGGTTGTTTACAATAATCTGGCCTTGTTTCAATAACCAAAGCTATACATCTTATATTAGCTTTCTCGTTTTTTAGTTGTGCTTGTTTTAGAGAATGTTTGTTTAGTTTTTTTATTTTTAGGATTTTCTTGTTTATTTTTTCATACCTATTTTTTTCATTCTTTGCGTCTAGTTCGAAAAAGTTGAAGAATTTCTTAAAGTTTATTTTCTTTTCTTTTGTGAATAATTTTCCGAAGTCATTCATTGCTGCGAAAGCGTCTTTTATGAATTTATTTTGATAGTTGATTGGAAATGAGGGAAATGTTCCTCCCATTACTATTAATTCTATTTTTTCTGGATAGTGCCCGATTAAAATGTATTGTTCTAATCTATTGAAAACTTGTAAATATGCATCGTAATTGTTTCTTATTGCCCTTCTAGCTGCTGGCTCTTCCCCGGTGTAAGATTGTGGAACTGTTCCTCCTCCTGGGCACATTGTACATCTTCCGTGTGGGCAAGGGAAAGGTTTGCTCATTACTGCAACTACTGAAACTCCTGATTGTTCTCTTGTTGGTTTTATTTTAATTAATTTGAATAGTGTCTGTCTATCTTTTTCTTTTGCTGCTAATAGTATTTGAATTAATGAGGGTACTTTGGTTGGTTTGTGTGTTTTTGTTAAAGTATCTCTAAGTTTAATTAACTCTTCTTTTGTTTTTATTTTCTGTTTTATTGTTTGTTTTGCAAGTATTTTACAGAATTTTTCTATTTCCATGTTGTTTTGTGTTAAATAGTAACATTTAAAAGTTACTAATTTCTTGGAGTTTTAGGCTAAACTGGGCGGTTAGCTCTCGCTTGTTACCGTAAATGAGCTTTAGACGGGGTTGAATACCCAATTGAGGCTTTGTGCTTGGTTGTTAGTCTTAATCTGGACGTTGATCCTTTGTCTCATGGGGTTGGTGTCTTAGAGAATCAGGTCAGATCAGGAATGAAGCAGCCTTAATCTTAGATATTGGCGCTTGTGAATTGCAAAGGGGAGGAAGGGTTAGGGTTTAACTAATGACTGTGTGCTTTGTCGAATTTGGGTTGCCTACTTTTTTCATCTTAACCCATCTCAGAAATAATTTCACCTAAGTTTCTAGCTAATAAATTATACATCTTTTGAATAGTTAGTTCGTAAATAGCTTCTTTTAGTGGACCCTTACAATAGTTTAGTTTGCTTGTTGTAAAACCGTCTTGTATTGGGAGTGTGCAAGTCATATTCTTATCCTGAAAGCCCTGTTTTGTGATAAAATCTGCTTCTGGATTTACTTCAATTATTTTAATCTGTACCTTACAAGAATCCCCTTCTTTGTTTAGAATTTTATATTCGAATACATTATCATTTTCATAAGCTATTACTTTTGCTTTTGTACATTCGAAAAAAGCTTGATTAAAGCATTCTTCGTCATAATAACAGTTTGTTTCATAGTTTGATATTATTCCTGTTGTTAATACTAGAATAACGAGTATCGAAAAAATTATATTGTTTACTTGCTTTTTTGTATCTTGTTTCATAAGTTAACTTTTAGTTTTTGGTTTTATATTATTTTTGGTTTAGAAATAAAAAGGAAAAAAAGAATTAAAGTTCTTTTTTGGTAATAATTTTGATTTTTGTATAGTTTGTAGTGACTTTTGAATTCATTGCTATTAGATTTTTTATTCCAGATCGTTCTGCAATTCTTACCAAATCAGAATCTATTACTCCATCAAAAATAACTGTGTCAATACCTGAACCAAGGTTTTTTATTGTAGTTGATAGCTCTGTGGTTGGAACTTTTCCTAGAATATTTGATTCTTCATCTAAGATATATGCTCCACGAGTGCCCATCAAGTCATCTAACATTTTTGTATACTTTTCAGTTTCTTTAGGTGTTAGTTTTGGTTTGTATCTTGTTCTTGATGTTTCTTTTGGTCTTAAGGGGGTTTCTCTTGGTCGGGGTTTTATTTCTCTTCCCCTTGTTACTGGTTTTCTAATAGTTTTTGGAGCTCTTCCAATGTCCATAGTCATCTGTTCCATAGCAATTTTGCTTCTGAGTGCTTTGTTGATTTCTTTTTTAGTTATTTCTTCTACTTCTTTTCCATCTGGTGCTTTAGTTACAAAATCAATTTCTGCTACTTGCTTTAATTCTCTTATAATTAAATCTCCACCACGATCCCCATCTACAAATAAAGTAACAATCTTTCTTTTTGTTAGATCTATAATTGTTTGTGGTGCTGAAGTTCCATTCATTGCTATTGAGTTTTTTATACCGTTTTTTAATAGATTTAAAACATCTGCACGCCCTTCTACTATTATAATTTCGTCTGAATCTTCGATTGCGGGTCCTGCTGCTAATCTGTCTTTACCATATTCTTTGATTTCCATCATTCTAACAGATTTAGAAACTTCTTCTGTTATTTCCTGTGAATCAGGTAAAGTGTTATCAGTTAGATCCTTAAGCAATGCTTTTGCTCTATCTATGACCATTTTTCTCTTAGAAATTCTTACGTCTTCTATTGAAGTTGATTTTACTATGGCGTTACAGGGTCCAATTCTTTGAATTGTTTCTAAAGCTGCTGCAATAATAGCAGTTTCTGTTTTATCTAAACTAGACGGAATAATTATTTCTCCGTTAGATTTGCCTGCTATAGTTTTCATATTGACTTCTATACGCCCAATCTTTCCATTTCTTTGTAGTTCTCTAAGTTCTAGTTCGGAACCTAAAAGACCTTCGGTTTGGCCAAATATTGCACCAATTACATCTGGTCTGTCTACTACTCCCTCTATTGAAATTTGAGCGTGAATTATGTATTTTGCTGTTACTAATGCGATTTTTCCCATTTTTTATCCTCCTTAATGGTTTTATTTAATCTTTGTAAAGAACAAGTAAGTGTAAATGTATCTACACCTTTTTTTTCTTTTTTTTGTGAAAGTGATAAACGTGATATTACTTGATCTTCGTGATTATGTTGCCCGTTCCTAACTCCCAAGCTCATAGCTTGATAGTTATCGTACGCTCCGTTGGGTAATTCGCAAAACGGGCTTTTAGAAAGTTGTATTGGGTAGTTTATAAAGGTTATGATTATCTAAATTTATGTAGGTTTAGGAAGGATTTTATCTTATTGTATAGGTCATAAGTGTCATTTTCTAGTTCTTTTCTAAACTTTTCTCTCTTTTTTACAGTGAAAAAGTGGTCTGAAACGCCTTTCATGAACTTCATAACTGGTGTTTTATTCCATTTATCTTCATAGTCTGTGATTACAAAGGATTTAAACCCTATATTTAGTGGCCCATCTATTAATTTTTCTTTTTCTCCCTTTATCATTTCATATTTTGGGATTATTAAGGAGATGTTTAATTCGAATTTTGTGTATTCATCTAACTCTTTTATTCCTCTCCATTTTATTACTAATGATTTTTTTCCTGCATCAACTTTTTCTTCATGGAAGAATTCATAGAATACATATTTATTTATTTCATACCATGCTTTTACAGAATGGTATAGTTCAACTAAGTTAAATTGTGCTTTTTGTTTAATTTTAAGATCTATTACAACCGCGTCTTTTTCTACCATGGTATTTTTTGGAAAAAGAGATTTATAAGGTTTATGCTCTTCTTAGTTCTAAGAATTCTTTTATTTCATCTATGAAGCTATTTGTTTTGCCGTAATAATACCCCCAGTAGTCATCTATTCTTTTATTTACTATAGTATTTTCATATATTTTTCTAAAGAAATCACTTTGCCATTTATTTTGTCTATCTTTTACTAGGTCGGATTTTATGTCTAATTTTATTTGTCCTTTTTTCATAGGTATTTTTTTTCCGTCTATTTCTATTTCTATTTCTTTTAGATTGATTATGAGAAAATTTATTTTTATTCTATTGCTGAAATAGTCGCTCCCTATTTTTTCACCGACCCACCTAATTTCTATTTGTTTGGAATCTCCTTTTATTCTTTCAACGTATAACTCTTCTTTGAAATTTTTTTCTTCGTTTCCATAGCCTTCCCTATCTAACCATCTCTTCATGACTTTATATAATTCATCTAAATCGAAAATTCCTTTATCTTTAATTGAGATTGTTACTAGGTTTATTGTTTCTGACATAGTGATACTTTTGTTTTTGTTAATTTAAAAACTTTTGTTTTTAGAAGTAAGCCTTAGGAATAATGTAGTATCAAAGTTTAAAGCTCTCTTTTGTATTTTTACTGTAAATGCTAAGATTTAAATATTGTTTTAATTATATTTTTTTATGAAGAAAGCAAAAATTAAAGGTATTACTCATACTGATAATGTGATATGGTTTAGATTGGAACCATGCAAAGAATCTGTATATATAATTAATAAACTTGCAGTGGATCTTGATAAAGAGTTTCATGAGGGAATGTTGAAAAGTGAACAAAAGATTGTTTATAGTAAGTTTATCCCTGCTAGGTATTCTCATGAAGATGGAACTGGTAAAATTTATGCAATTTCTATTCTACATAAAGATTTGATTGATTTTATAGTTTTGAAAAATCATCCTTTCTATGAAAAAGTTAAGAAAATTATAATGAATAATTTTGTTTTTTTAGAATCAAAATAGCCTCAGGAGAGCCTTCGATATAGAAGTCCAAGTTTCTATTTTTATATGGAGTATTAAAGTTTAAAAAATTAGCTAAAAAAAGAAAAATAATTATAATTAAATTTTCTTAAGCCAATTAGTAAATTTCTCCTTCAAATTCATATGATTTCAAAATTTTTTTAAGTTTATTTACTTCATATCCGGGCTTCAATCTAACTTTTCCCATAATAAGAGATCCGCAAATATATTTTGATGCACCTACTGGACTTGGTGTTTGAAGAACTTCCACAGGTTCAGTAATAATGCCAGATAAACCACTATTATGGTCTCTCAAAAGAATCCTATCCCCAGAACTAACTGGATTTGAAAAATAGATATCTTTAGCATGTATCTCGTTAGCACCATTACATACTATATCTGGATTACTTTTATCAACTACTGATATTTGCATATCATATTTGTATGTTCCTTCCATTTTATTTCCTCCATTATTTATTACTATTAGATGGTAATAGGTATATTTAAATATATGTAATTATTATAATTATATAAATATGTTCAGAAAAGTAACCAAAACAGGTCCAGCAACACTAACAATAGCACTTCCCCCCAAGTGGGCTAGGAAGCATGGTCTAATTCCTGGGTCTTATGTTGAAATTAAGGAATTGGATAACCAATTATCTATAAGTCCTGAAAAAGAGCAACCTTCTCAAACATTGTTATTGCAATATAACCCAACTTTTTTTAAACAAACCTTGGAAAAATTATTCTTAGAGTCAATTGAAACTATCAAATTCAAAACAGATACCAAATTTTCTAAAAATATAGACAAAATAATCTCTAAATTCCCCGGATATAAAATAATAGAACAAACTAAAGAGGCACTAACAATAAATAAAACTTTAAAACCAAATTTATCATCTCCAAAATCAATATTAAGAAGATGCTACAGATTATTCAACTCTGGTTTAGAAAATAATCCTCCAAAATTTTCAAAAGATCTTAATGATTTTCTATTTCTATTAAAATTATACAAGTATAATGAAAAAGAAGTCTTTCTTCTTATGAAAATAAAAGAAACTCTTGATATAATTAAAGAACCTATTCATGATGAGGCTTTTTATTTATTAAAAACACTACTAAGAAAGATTTACACTCAGAAATATTCATTTTCATCTATTGAATCAGAAAATATAAATGATATTATAAAAAATATAGATATTGTATTTAACAAAGCATTCAATGAGGTTAACTCCAAAATAAGTTTAACTAATCTTTACAGTGCTGTATTATTAGCTAACAGCTTAAATGAAGAGATTATTACTGCTCAAAGTAAAGATTTACTTGTTGATATAAAAGAAGTTAAATATAAAAAATATAAAATAGGAATATGCTTAAAAAATCAATCTAATCCTTTTTGGGCAATAGATGTTAAAGAAGCAATGGAGAATTCTACTAAAGATTTATCTAATGTTTCCTTACTATTTAATTCCCCATTAACTGACTTTGATACTGGGGAACAAGAAAGAATATTAAACAAATTTGTTAAAGAAAAAGTAGATGGTATAATACTGGCACCAATTGAACCAAAAAAATTAAGTAAAACAATAGATCTTATCAATAATAAGAGTATTCCGTTAATTATACTTGATGTAGATATAGAATTAGAAAAAAATTCTTATAAATTTATTGGATTTGATAATTATAAAGGAGGATCTATGACTGCAGATTATATGAAAAAGAAACTAAAGAAGAGATCAAAAATAGTAATTTTGAAAGGTCATTTGGAAGGAAATTTTAGTGAAAGAGTTCATGGTTTTATAGATTCAATGAATAAAGAACAGGATATTAAGGTTCTTAATGGAGATTTTCAAGAAACTAAATCATATAACGCCATACTTAATTATCTTAAAAATAATAAAATTGATGCTATTTTTGCAACAAGTGATAATATGGCATCTGGAGCAATTAAAGCAATAAAAAAACTTGGTTTAAGAATTCCAATATCAAGTTTTGATTTAACAGAAACTGGAAAAGAATCATTACAAAATGGAGAAATAATTTCAACTATAAACACAAAACCCAAGGAATTGGGAACACTTGCTATCCAGCTAATGGATGATATTTTTAATAATAAAACAGTGGCTAAAAGAACTGAATATGAAATTGAATTGGTAACTTCTGAAAATAACTAAGAAATAATAAGCCTTCGACGGGACTCGAACCCGCGGCCTGTTGGTTACAAACCAACTGCTCTACCAACTGAGCTACGAAGGCATGCTTTAAGAAGTAAATGTCCGCTTTAAAAAAGTTTTTATTTTTTGGAGAAATACTTAATTTCTACTGTTTGAATTGGCGTTATTGTTTTTAATGAATTTTTTAGTGATCTTTGTAATTCATAGCTTATTATTAAATCTAATAGTTTATTGAAATTTTCTTTTTCTATAGTTTCTTTTATTTGAGCTAAAGCTTGATTTTTTAGAGCACTAAAAGCCCCCTTCTGTATTTTTGATCTTGTAACTATTATTGTTTTTATTGTTAGGTTTACTTTATCTTTTGATTCTAAAATTTGTGAAGTGTCTAACTTACTTTTTCTTTTTCTAACTATCCTAGTTATTTGATTTGGAAGTATTTGATATTTTATTAATTCTGTTAATCCTTTTTCTTCTTTGATATCTGTTACTTGAAAAGTTAATCTTATGTTTGAGCTTCTTATTTTTGTAATGTGTGCTGGGTTGATTCTTATCCGTTTACCAATCATGTTTTGTGGGGTTGAGACAAAGCTTTCTCCTAGTTCTGCATTACCAAAACCTTTTGGTGCTACTATAGAATACCATTTTCTTTTCTTTTTCTTATCTAGTTTTTTTGAGCTTTTTCTTTTTGCGGCCATTTTTATCCCACTAATAGTTTAGCTTTAGATCTATCAAACTTCCAGTCTTTTGGGAGTTTGTTCGTTCTTTTGTAATACTTTGCTAATCTGTTAATTTTACTTTCTGTTAATTGGAATCCTCTTTTTGCTGTCATATCTTGTTTATTTTCTTCTCTGTGAGCAGTTATTTTAACATGTTTTTTTATTAGATTTAGTAAATCTTCTGGAATTTCTGCTTTTAATTTGTTTGCTTCTAGAATTTGAGTTATTTTTTTCTTTGTTATAACTTTTACATCTGGGATACCATAAGAGTCTCTTAATATTAAGCCAATCTCTGAGGCTCTTTTTTCTTGTTTTGCTAATTTGATTACTAATGCTTCTACTTCTTTAGCTGTGTATTTTACCCAAGAGGGTTTTTTTCTTTCTTGTGGTTTTGAACTTCCACTTTTCCCCTTTTTTCTTGAGTGCATACGTGCCATTTTAAGTATTTCTTTTTCCAGTGTTTACTTGGCCTGTAGATGGATAATTTACTCCACTTCGTCTTGATGGAGTGTAATTTCCTTCACCGTGCTTTGAGATAATTTCATCAGCTGGTTGAAATGCTCCTCCATCGGCATTTGCAATTCTTTGGTATAACCCCATTTTTTTTCTTACTTCTGTTCTAATTTGTCTTGCTTGTGGAATGTGTTGGTATTTATCTAATATAGCAATCATTTTTCCTGGTTTTCTTCTTTCTTTAGCTTCCCTGAACTCTCTTATAAAATTTTTTAGACTTGTTGTTTCTTGTGTTTGTATCTTTTCTGTTATGTCTGTCATTTTTTTCTCCTTAAAATACCTAGAATTAAGTTTCCAGGTATAAGCAAGCTTTTACCGACTTACCCTATGAAAATGGGAAAATTTATTATTTATAAAGCTTTGTATACTTCGTCTCCAGGTCTTACTTTATCTTTTACTTTTATCCCTACAGATTTTCCTGCTTCTACATGATTAACTTCTTTTTTATCTATTTGTAGGGATTCTATCTCTTGTGTAAAGTCTGTTGTTGCACCTTTGAAATGTAGGGTTTCTCCTATCCCTATGGAGTCGTCAGTTACGTTTATGGCTGCTACACCTATTTTTGCGAAATAGGCAAAAACTTTTCCGACTTTTTTTTCATTTATCATGGTGTTTTTTATTTTGAAGAACAAATATTTAAAGATTGTGGAACTTTTTTAGTCTAGTGCTTTGGAATAGGATTAGTGAACATGCTATAAAATTTACACTTGCTACAAATTGAAATGGAAGATCTTTTAAGATAAATAAACTGTATAGTAGGGCGATTATGGAGGTTGTAGTCCATATTGCATATGATGTTGCGTTTGCACTTGGTTTTTTATGAAGGTATATATCTTTTATTGTTGGCCAGTATGCTATTGCGCTAACTAGGCCTATACTTGCGTATGCTAGTGTTAAAGCGTAAAGTATCATATTTATTTTGTAAGAATAGTCCCGCCAGGATTCGAACCTGGGTCCTATGGACCAAAACCATAGATGCTGGGCCTCTACACTACGGGACTTTGTAAGAAATACTGTTAGAATGTTGTTTTTAAATTTATTGTTTTTGTATTTTGAAGTTCAGTGCTATCCAAAAAAAAATTCACAAATTTGATAAAAATCAGTGCTTGAAATTCTATGGTCTTATACAACTTTAATTAGACAATAAACTAAGACTTATCAATTAAAGGCACTTCTTCTAACAAACTCTTTACTTTTTTTATAATTAGATTTATTATTCTCTCCAAATTTTCTTTTTTAGAGCCATGGTTATCTGTAATTTTCCAGAGAATTATTTTTTTATCATTTCCTTTGCTCGTTTTAAAAATTCTTTTTGGGACATCATTTGCTGTGATAATTATACTGTCTGCCCATTCTAATAAATCTGTGGAGACTTCTTGGAATTCTTGATTAATATTAATTCCATTAGATTTTGCAGCATTAATTTCGATTTTATTTTCTGGAGATTTATCTAAAATAATTCCTGCACTCTTTGCTTTAATTTTAAGATTTAAATTAATCTTATTAAGGTATGCTTCTGCTACCTTACTCCTAAACCTATTGTATTTACATATAAACAAAATATTCATTTTATATTGTCTTTCTATATCACATCATTTAAAATAGTCTCTAATTTATTTATTTTTCCTTCTAACTTTGGATTGCCATTGCCTTTTAATATTTCTCTTTTCATTTCTAAGGACAGATATCCAGCTACTTCTATAATATTAATCCGCATTCTATCTTCAAATTCTCCTGGAGAACATAAAACCCCTGAAATAGAACTTTTTGCTAATTCTAAAAGTCTTTCAGGTTCAATTCTTTCCGGATGATCTAATCTTAAATGAACTAATGCAAATGCAAATGCAAAAAGAGGATCTTGAAGAGTCATGGATTCGTAATCTATACTAGAGATCCTATCAGGAGTTACCATAAAATTAGAAAGT
>JAIOSD010000055.1 GCA_021107835.1 archaeon | reverse complement strand
TGAATTTATAAATGGCAGACGTTATTGCAGAGATCGCTCTCGTGCTTGGTATGACGGTTCATACTTTCGGCACAACCGCTATTTCTTTGGGATTATTGGCGGCTGGTGGTGCAGTATTCAGTTTGGCAATTGCAGTTTATCAAAGAGTACGAAGATAAATTGTTAATTGAAAATTATAAAAAGAAGGAGTTGAAAATTAATGGCAGATATTATTACCGAGATCACCGCCGTATTAGGAATGACAATCGGCACACTTGGCACAACTACGATAACATTAGGTTTGTTAGCGGCTGGCGGTGCAGTTTTTAGCCTTGCAATTGCAGTTTATCAGCGAATTCGCCGGTAAAATATAAACATAATAAAATCCTTGGTCCTGTTATTTTAGGTCCAAGGATTTAGGATGATAATAATGGTATTTACTGAAAATATTTTTCCAATAATAGATCTTATTATAAGAATGTTATTTTCGATTCAAATATTTCCAGGAATGAATTTATTTACTATGATCACGTTATTGGTGATATCTTTTATAATTGGAAAAATGTTAGGATATTTATTGAGGCCATAAAATAATGATTGAATTAGGCATGCTAATATTTGGTGGTATTACAGGAAATTTAGCGTTATCAATTGGATGGATTATTTTGAGAATGGGGAATTATATTCCATTAGAAGATATAAATATTAGTGCGGTTGCTGTAATTGTAATTGGAATATTGAGAAAAGTATTTAGATCAAGTGGAGTTAAATAATGGATGTATTAATTTACACGATGGATAAATTAGGGTTGTTGTTACCATTACAAGTGTTTATTGTTTCTTTTATTGCAATTTCTTTAGCGATGAAATTATTGGGAAGAAAATAATGAAGAAATTATATATGCCGGCATTGTGTATGATTATTATGATATTTATTATAAATATAGGTGTGGTGTTTGCAGATACTCCTACTCCATATCCTACTACTACACCAAATTATACTGCTGAGCCGGGTTATCAACCTGATGTTGCTGAGGGTTTACCAAATATTGGTGATAATTTTTCTTGTCCTGTTGGTGGAATTGAGGGATTGGGTTCTTGTACTCCTGCTCCTTTATGGTTATTTCATTGTGAACATTGTATTGGAGGATTGCCTACAGTTACTCCAGTAATTACTCCTACTCCACAAGCGACACCTTTTCCAGGAAATGAGGACAGTATTGTTACATTTGCAAGTCAATGCGAATTTAAGTTAAATGGTGAGGGTGAATATATTTATGTTCCTGATGTAAGCGAAGATTATATTGATGATGAAACTGTTAATTGTTCTTATTCTCAATTTTTATCGAGGACAGTATATGGGAGATCAGACCCTACTAATCAAGATTATGTAGTTACTTTTTATGTAGATTATGATCTTTATGTATCTGCCGGTGGGGCACCATATTGTGGATATAATAGAGAGTTTAGATTGTATTTTATTAATCATTATGCTGATAGTGTTGATATAAATGTTTATGATGTAGAAACTGATACATTATTAGATTATAGGGAAGATTTAACGAGTGGACAAAAATTTTATTTAGTATTGGGAACAAGTGGTAACTGTGAGGTATTAGATGAAGATTGGGAATTAGCAATTGAATATATTGTTAATGGCTCTGCAAGTACTTCACAAGATGTTGGAGTTTATGATTATAAAACTTCATATTGGATGTCAGGATTATTAACAAGAATAGTGAATTTTAGATTTGAAAGAAATTATTATGTTCCGGAGGGTGAAGAGGAAGAAAGTTCTTATTGTGATGAAGTGGTTTGTCAAGGTGAAACTGGTTTTGAAGAATTTGGATTTTCACATTCTGGTTTAGCTTATGGTAATACTTATTGTTTGGATTTGGGGCCGGTTGTTTATGAGATTTTTGGATTTGGAATAAATATACCTTGGATCGCTCATATTTGTTTTCAACAGATTGGATTAGGTGATGTTTTATTGTTGGGAGTTAATTTAAGTTTAGATATTGTTTTATTAACAATAACAATGGCATGGTTTATTAATATTGTGTTTTTATCATAAGGAATTATTATGGCATATATAAATTTTACAGGATTTTTTAGTTGGCAAATATCAGGTGTTATTGTTATTATTATGGCAGCTGTATTCATCAAATCTTTTTTATAATAATATTTGCACATAAATTCGCGCTTTGCGCGAATTTAGTGCATTTATAAAAATTGAGGAATTTATGCTATTGTTTTCTGCAGGATTTTTTAATGAATTGAGAGAAAATCGTACTTGTTATATTGGTGGTCGTAAAAGTACAGGTAAAACTTTGTTAGGTTTAGAAATAGCAGAGAAGTTTCTTAAAGAGGGATATAAATTTGTTTCTAATATGTCATGTGTTTGGAACGAAGATTATTTTGATGAAAATTTTGGTTTAGATAATGATGTATTTGGAATTGTTGATGAGGGAGGAATTTATACACGTACATATAAAACGGTTAGTGGGTTTACAGAATTTTCCAGGAAAACAAGAAGTATTATTTTGTTTGTTGGAAGAAAAGCACCACATGACGATTTATGCGATTTTGCCGTTCATCCTCTTTTGGATATGTGGAAACATTTGATGATTCCTATAAATATATGGGGTTGGGAAGTATATCAAAAAAGGAAAAATTATCGTGGGATTATTCTTCAAACAGGTTGGCAAGCGTATTATGGATTATATTCATCGATTGACCCAGGGGATTACCCGCTTAATCTACTCGCTTTCTTTGAAAAGAGAGCGCAAAGTCTCTTCGATAAATATGGGAGAATGTACAATATATCAGATGTGGCGCAAGGGGTTAACTACAAGGGACAAAGTAATACGATCGAATCTAATAGGGACATGGCTACTATGGCGCAAAAAATCAGAGATAACTTATCCATTCACAAACGAAAAAGTACCGGGCGGTTCAGGCGTTAGACCTGCTTTACTTAACTTCTTTATGATTGGTTGTTTTCTTTGGATAATAAAGCCAGTGTTTGGAATGTTCAAAAAAGCGGAGATAGTTGTTGAAGAAGATAATACTCAATTGATTGCTGATCTTGTTCAAATTGAATTGGATAAACAATCATTTGAAGAAAATTCGATAAAAGTTGGGGGTATTGGTATGGAAATGTTTTATCCAGATGATGAGGAAATTATAAATAATGGGAAACTCGATACAGATCTTGAGCCAGAGATAATCGAATATGAAAATTATGTATTTTTGTATAGTTATTATAATCCTGCTTTAGGTGGTGTTAATTGCCATGAGGATAATTGGGATGTAAATTATGAAATGTGTAAAAATACAACAGCTTCCGGGAAAGGTTGGAAAGAATATATAAAAAAAGGTGTTGCAATTCATCCGGATTTATTAAATGATCTTCCTTTCGGTACAATAATTGAAGTAACTGATCCTATTGAATTAGTTGGTGAATATGAAGTAATAGATTTATGTATGGGGTGTTTACCCAGGGGAATAGATCAATATTATTACATTGATTTTTTAGATAGAATACAAGTGTTGGCGTGGAGTGAAGAAGTTAAAATAAAGGTGAAAAAATGAAGAAGATAGATTATCCAGTTTACTATTTATTTATGACTATTGGTTTATTAGGGATGGGATTGATTACGTCGATTATTGATAGTGAATGGTTTTATACAGTAATTTGCTATCTAAGCCTCACTGGTTGGTATGTTGCTATAAATATTGGGGATGAGTAAAAAAAAGCTCTCCTGCCTATTTACCAGGCAAAAAAGCTATTTCAATATATAGATCAGTTAAGATTATTCTCTATCTAAAAAATCAAGAAATTTGTCTATTCTGAATCCTCTATTATCAGTTTCAAAAAAATCACATAAATAATCAGTAATAAATAAAATAGTATCTTGTTTGCTTTTTACATTCTGTGCATTAGTTACTTTTTTGATCATCTTTCCAAATTCAATATAATATTTTTTGCTCAACATTTTCTTATCTCCTTTTGTTTGTTGTTATCAAATAAATTTTTTTGTTTCAAAGAAAAGAAAATAATCTATTTTTGAGAAACTCAAGG
>JAIOSD010000040.1 GCA_021107835.1 archaeon | reverse complement strand
TGGTTACTTCGGAGGCTTATAAAAGATTTTTAGATCAAACAAATTTGCAACCAAAAATAAATAGTGTTCTTAATGGGTTAGATATTGAGAATAGTGAGCAATTAAAACAAGTTTCTGATAAAATTCAAAATTTAATTTTAGAGAGGGAAGTTCCAGTAGAAATAGCTAATGATGTTAAGAAATCCTACGATGCTATGAATATGAGTATTGATTTGATTAGTGTTCCACAAAAAACAAGGGATTTTATTCAGGCTGGAAGGGATTTTCCTTTTGTTGCGGTGAGATCTAGTGCCACAGCTGAGGATCTTCCCCAGTTCAGCTTCGCTGGCCAGCAAGCAACTTATTTAAATGTAAAAGGGGTTGAGAATGTTGTTCAGGCAGTTAGACAGTGTTGGGCTTCTTTGTATACAGCTAGAGCGATTTATTACAGGGAAAAGAATAATTTTGAGCATGAAAAAGTGTTTATTGCAGTTGTCATACAAAAAATGGTTGATTCTGATAAGGCTGGAGTTATGTTTAGTATTAATCCTGCAACTAATAATGAAAATGAAATAATTATCGAAGCAGGATTTGGATTTGGAGATGCAGTTGTTTCTGGTGCTATCTCTCCTGATAAGTATGTTATTAATAAACAAAGTATGGCAATAAAAGATATTCAAGTTAATGAAAAAGCATTTATGTTTTATAGAGATTCTCAAACAGGAAGAAATTCTAAAAGAGTTTTGGGATTGGAAAAAGCTAAAAGTCAAGTTTTGAATGAAAGGGAAATTATTAAATTGGCTAGCTTGGCTAAAAAAGTTGAAAAATATTATGAAGGGCCACAAGATATGGAGTTTGCTATTGATGGGGGTAATATCTATATAGTGCAGGCAAGACCTATTACTACTCAAAAAAAAGTTTCTGAGAAAACAGGGCAAATAGATGTTTCTGATGGGGAAGAAATATTAACTGGAATTGCAGCTGCTCCTGGAGTTGGTAAGGGAAAAGTTAAAATTGTTGATAAGATTGAAGAGTTGAATAAAATTGAGAAAGGTGATGTTTTAGTTGCTAAGATGACTAATCCGGATTATGTTGCTGCAATGGAAAGAGCTAGTGCTATTGTTACAGATGAGGGTGGAGTTACTAGTCACGCAGCTATTGTTTCTCGTGAGATGGGTATCCCTGCTGTTGTTGGAACACAAAAAGCTACTGAAGTTTTAAAAGATGGGCAAATGATTACTGTAGATGGTAGTAATGGTAAAATTTATTCTGGAGAAAAAGAAATTCAAGTTGAGGAAGTGGAAAAATTACCTGATGTACAAGAAAAGACTGTTACTAAGATTAATACTATACTAGACCTACCAGAGTATTCTGAAAAAGCTGTTCTGAGTGGGGCTGATGGTGTTGGACTTTTGAGAGCAGAGTTTTTGATACTTAAAGATAGAACTCATCCTGCTTATTTGATTGAACATGGTCGAAGAGATGAATTAATTAATAATATTACCACTGGTTTAACTAAAATCGCTTCTGCATTTAAAGATAAATCCGTTTGGTATAGAACTTTGGATGCACCCACAGACGAATTTAGACATTTACGTGGTGGTGAAGGAGAACCTAAGGAAGATAATCCAATGATGGGTTGGAGGTCGATAAGGAGAGATTTAGATCAGCCAGAGTTGTTGAGAGCACAATTGGAAGCAATTAAAAAAGTTCGTGATGAAGGCTATGATAATATTGGTTTAATGATACCTTTAGTTACTCATGTTGAGCAAGTTAGATTAGTTAAAGCTATGTTAAATGAAATGGAGCTTTCTGATATTGAATTTGGTATTATGATTGAAACTCCCGCTTCTGTTCAGTTGATTGAGGATTTTTGTAAAGAAGGTATTAATTTTGTTTCGATAGGTTCTAATGATTTAACACAATTTACTTTGGCAATAGATAGGAATAATGCTAAAATTCAGAAATTATATGATGCTATGCATCCTGCTGTTTTGAAAGAGATAAGATATGTTATTAGAACCTGTAAGAGGTATAAAGTTAAGACTTCTTTATGTGGGCAGGCTGGTTCTGAACCTAAAATGGCTGAGTTTTTGGTTAATGTTGGTATTGACTCTATAGCTGTAAATATGGATGCTGTAGCTAAAATAAGGCATGTTGTAGCGGAAAAAGAGAAGAAGTTGTTATTAGATGCGGCTAGGGGTGAAAGTGAAGGAAAAACATATATGTCCTGAGTGTGGATCTGAATTACATGAAGGGGAACATCATTTCTCAGATGGGCCTTATTTAGTGAAGTATTGTAAGAAGTGTGGTTATAGGGATGAGAAGCCTGAACCGAAAGGTTTATAAACAACTGTCACCCTTGATTAGTAATGAAAATAAGAGGTAAATACTCAAAATGACATTTGATACAAAACAATATAAAGGATTAGCTGAAAGGGTTTCTACTTTACACCAATTAGGTGAACCTTATAGAAAGCAGAAGGCACAAGATAATGCTCTTTCTGAAGTAGTTGGTATGAATGTAAGTGGCCTTGATTTTGAGGATAAAGGCGAAGTTGCTGGTGCTAAAGAAATAGAAGATATAACTGCATTGTATGTTTATACGTCTAATAATTTAGATACAATTCTTGATACTATAACTAATGCTGATCCTGAAAATCTTGGTGGTTTGTTTGGAGTTTTGGAAGCTATGCCTTATCAAATAGCTGAAAAGAAAAACCCAGAAACAGCAAAATACCATAGGGATTTACAAGAAAGTCAAGCAAAAGTACGTGCTGCTAAACAAGGAGATTCAGAGGCATTCGATGAACTTTATAATGAATTACTTGGTGAATATGCTTTCCTTAAGAACGCAAATTTATCTGATAAAGGCAAACTTGATTTATATGAGAAAAATATACTTTTAATAAAGAGAGTTAAGCTTAGAGGGAAGTTTAAGGATAAAGATGGTAAGTATGATGCAGGAAAAGTTTCAAGTTATATTGCATCTAAATTTGATAATGCTACACCTGAACAAAGATTGAGTGTTGCCTATCCTATAGAAGGAACATATAGAGCTTTACAAGCAAGCGAAAAATAAATTAATTTTCTTCTTTTTTTTCTGTTCTTATTATTTTTTCGTTATGAATTAGTCTAGAAGTAATTTGTCTCATTGCCTTTTCAAATTCTATTGTTCTTGCCATAGTTTCATCTATTTCTTTTCCTGTAAGTGATTTAACGTTTCCGTGCACTATATCATGCGCTAATTCATACAATTCTTTATACCATTTAATGTATTTTGGATGTAATTGTTTTTTAGAAACGAATAATTGTTCTAACATTTCTGGAATATGTTCTGGACTTGGTGGTACTTGGTGACGTGCCATTAGTGCTGCGTGTGCTGCGTCTACCATTGCCCAGTATAAATGTTCTATTGAATTAGCTATATCAAATCGTGCTCTTGAAATGTGTAATGGTGCTCTTTTTAATGTTGTAAATATTGCTTCTGGAGAAGGTCTTATTCTTCCTTTTGCTAATAAGGCTTTTAATGGGTCGAAAAAGCCACCATAATCTATTAAAGATTGTCCGTATCTTATTATGTTTATTGCTGCGGGTTCTCCTTCTCTAACATCTTCCCAATAAGTACTTAGGGTTACTGTATTAATATGTAGTTTTTCACTGTATTTTTGTTTATCTATTAATTTTCCTAACTCTTCTCTATACCAAGCTATTAATTCTTGATCCCATTGCATTGAACAATCATCTACTATTATTAAGATATCTATGTCACTACCTTTTTTTGTTTCATCTTTAGCTGCGCTTCCGAATAGAACTATTGATTTAATTACCTCTTGGAGTTTTTTATAAGCTTTTACAGCGAAATCCATAGCTGTGTCATAATCTGTTAATTGTTTTCTTTGTTTTTTCTTAGGAATAGTTTTCTTTTTAGGAGTATGATAATGTGGTGCGGTTAATTTGCTCTTTTTTTGTTTAGCTTTCTTTTCAGGCATGTTTAAGTTTTTGATTTATTTATTTAAAAGATTATTGGTTTTTTTATTGTTGGTAATTAAAATTAAAACTTCCTATATGGATTTAAGGATGAATAGTATTCTTTAAAATAACAAGATTTTTATATTAAACTAAATAGGAATAGAAATATGGAACAAAGGAAACAGGGAAAAGTTTTTGAAAATATTTATACCTTTTTTATGTTCCTTTTTGGTTTTGGTATAATTCTTGCAATTTTTGCTATTTTGGCAACAGTGATTTACATAGATGCTTTTTTACTAATCTATATGATCCCATTAGTAATTGGTGTTTTTAATGGAGTATTCAAATCAAGTGAAAAGGGCCCAGAAGTAGAGCCAGATAAAAAAAGTAAAGAAAAATTATTAAGATTGACAGAAGAGTTAAATGAACAATTGGGAATTAAGAAAACCCTCAAAATCATACTAACTGCTGGAAGTGAAGTGGGGGTTTCTGGATTATTTAGAAAAAAAATAGTAATTGGTTTAGTTGCTTTAAAATTTTTAAATGAAAAAGAATTGTTAGCAATTCTTGCTCACGAATATGGCCATTTTACAAATAGGGACACCATCTTTGGATACTTAAGTTATAGGATACAACATTTCTTTGAAGTTCAAAGGCAAGTAAATAGGAGTGCACTAGGACCAAATTTTTTCATAGTTTTTACATTACCTACATGGATATTCTTTGAATTAGTTTCAAGGTATTATGCACTTATAAGTTTATGGAGAAGTAGAAATGCTGAGTATAATGCAGACGCATATGCTGCTGATTTTGTAGGCAAACAGAGTTACGCCGATACATTAACAAAATACTATATTGTTGCCGATATCTTTGAAACTACCGTACCTGAATATGTTTTACATTATTTAGAACAAGATAAAATTATTACAAATTTATATGAAACAATAAGACCTTTCTTTACAGAAGAAAAAAATATTGATTTTGTAGTTCAAAGGGCCCTACATGATAAAAGTGGTAGATGGAGTACTCATCCAAGCTTAAGCGAAAGACTAGAACATTTGGGTATTAAGAAGGTTGAAGTCTCCTTTACAAAAGTTAAAGATTTTTTAGTAAATCAAAAAAAATATGAAGAGAATGCAAGTAAGGCCATTACACATAGTTATGTATATTGGAAACAATTAGTTGCCATGGCGGAACAAGAGGAACAATGAAAAAAAAATATCAAGTAACAAAATACTATGAAGGTAACAAAAAAGTTACAAAGTTTCAAGGAATTCTATTTATGATAGTTGGATTCATTTTGTTTGTGGGAGTTTTTTATGGAATCTACCAATATGTTTATGTAGAAGGAAAAGATAGATTTGGAGACGATGGTTATGAATATTATAGTTCTGATGAACCATTGCCAGAAAATGTTGAATATGCTTGTGAATATTATTGTTATGATGCTAGTGGGGAATACTATGCTGTTGAGAGAAATAGTGGAGAGCAATTTAAATGTGAATGCCTAGATTCTAATGAAAATGTGGTTAAAAAGGATTCATTTAATATAACCCAAATTGATGAGATGGCACAAAAATTCAAAACATTTATTGAAAAAATGGAAAATATCCCTTCTACTGTTGAAGATGAATGCAATGAATATTGTTTCTATGGGGATGTAATTGGTTCTACATATTTTTCAATTGAATACTATACGAATAAAGAAAAATATGTCTGTTATTGTACTGATTTGGGTGGTTTTTCAACTGGTGCTAAAGAGTTGTAAATTATTAGACTAATTAGCATAAACCTTTTAAGTATTTGATAAATCATTTATAGATGGTAAAACAAACTGTACCTGAAACAATTTTTATTTTGATTCTTGGTATTCATTTTGCTATCCCGAGTCAGGCAAATATTGGTTATATGATTGTTGAAGCTTTGGCTAATTCGTCTCCAACTGAATCCTTCTCAAATTTAGTTCCATTTTTTAAAGTAATATTTAATCTGTTGGGTGTGCTAACTTTTATTGCAGAAATTAGGTATATAGTTAGACAAATCAAAAAAGGAAACTACTTTTAGTCAAATATTTAATAAGATTTAAATATATTAAGGCATATATAGTTAATTAAGGGGGTTAAGGTTCGCAAAATCTAAATTTATATAGGAAGTTTATATTATTAATTATCAACTATACTAAATTAATTAGTTTTTATAAGATAAATTCTTCTATCTCTTTTAATTTTTTTATATTTAACTGATAAGCATCTCAAAGAGTTGTTATTTCAATTAAGATTCATAGCCAATATAAGCTATTAATAGAAAGATTTAAATAGAAGCTATTGTTTCTACTATTACGATGACTGATAAAACAATATTCTTAGAAACCTTTGGAGATTCCCCTATTTTGAGAGTTCTAGATTTTCTTGTGGTTAATGAAGATTTTGATTATAGTATGACTGATATAGCTAATTTATCTGGAGTTGGTTACTCTACTCTTAAATTATTTTTTAAAAGATTGGAAAAAGAAGGAATAGTGGTTAATGTGAGGACAGTTGGAAAAGCTAAGATGTATAGACTTAATTTGGAGAATCCGGTTATTAAGAAGTTTAGAGATTTTTATTGGGAAACAACTAAACACTATATTCATAAAAAAGTTAAGAAAGAAGTTTTAGTTGAGTCTTAATTACTGATTCGGTGTCCCTGAAAACTGACTCTTGTTTCCTTGACCTTGCCCACCCAATTCCTTTGGTAAACGTGAAAACCCCCCACCAAAGAAAGTGTCAAAGTGTTTTTCTGGTAAAATATCACCATATCCCACTAAATAAGAGGCATACATATCCCTTGCTTCTGCCCAAGAAGGGCCGGCAGAATAAGAGTAAACGGGAGATTCTAAGTATTCCAGTGTTTGGGGCGTAGGACTTTGCTTGAAATGTTGTGGAAAAGCTCCACATTCTACAATATGTCTTCTCCCCTCTGCAGCATCTTTTTCTAATTCTTTTAAGTGTTGTTTTATTGGTACATCTCCCATCCCTAATGGTAAGTGGGAATCTGCATAACCAAAATTATCTGTTAAATGAACATGTTTTACAAAAGGGGCTATTTTTTCTGTTTCTTTTAATAAATCTTTATCTTTAAATCCTTGTTTTTTTAATTGGTGTATATGACCAACGTCCCAAGTAGCACCTATTATTTTTTCTGTTATTTTCCCTGCTTCTTTTTCTGAGATTCCTTTTTCTTTTGCTATCTTTTTTGCAGCTTCTTTTCTTGATTCTTTAACTAATTTTTTTAAATCTTCTGCTCTGGATAGGACTGTTGTTGGCATGAAATTTTCTATTGAAATTATTGGTGATTTTTTTCCATACTTTTTATACGCATAAAGTGCTGCATTCGCTACTGTTTCTTTAGTTTTTTCTCTTGCAAAATCTTCTGCTGGAATATAATAATGTGGTGTTGGAAGTCTACCTAAATCTAACATAATTGAGTCGTGTATTTCACTTTGTTTTAATCTTAAATTAGTTATTTTTCTTGCATACTCTTCTTCAGAGATATCATTTCTTTCTCTTTTCTTGTAAAATTTTTCTGCTTCTTTCTCAAAATTTTTATTAAATTTTAAATAATCTTCTCTAACTTTTTTTAATTTTTTATCTGCTACTTCATACTCAAATTTTTCTCTATCATTTTCTGGATCTCCCCTATATTTTACATATTTATTGTGTAAATTATTTAGTCCAATTTGTAAGTGAGAATCATATTCATTTATTTGTCTATTGTTTGATTCCATTCGTTGCCCCAATATAGTTAACTCTTGTTTTTCTTCATCAGATAATTTTCCATAACCTTTTGCTTCGTTTTGGGCAGCCATATTTAATTCTAGAAATTTGGGATCATCTACTATTCTTTTGTTCATATGTTCTAATTCTTGCTTTGCTTTTTGATAGCTCATTAGCTGCAATTTTTCTTGCTCCCAACTAGAATAATTTAAAACATCTAATCTTTCTTCAGGAGTCCATTCTTTGGTTTTTCCAAGATATTCTAAAATTTCATGTTTTAATGGAACTAATCCCCCGTTTTCTTTATCTACAGCATACATAAGTTGCTTGTACTCTTTCCCTTGCTTATCTTTTTTAGTTATTGATCCTGGAACACCTATTCCTGCGTGGAGAGTTATAGGGATGTTTCCGTTTGGATCCAAGTTATGAGAACGATCTACAATCCCTTTCATGTGTGCTTCATTTTGTTCCCTTTCATCTTCAGACCATTTCCCCTGTTGATTAAACCCTGCAAGATCTATTATTGGTGCGTGAACAGAAATATTAGACTCTGTTAATTTTGCCATTCTTTTCATTTCTTTAAGATGTTGTGCTGGTATTGTTTCAAATACATCTGCTTGTATGGCCCCTACTTCAACATTTTTCATACCAGAATTAAGCAATCTTCCCATTTCCCCTATCTGATTTGGGGTTTGTGGTGATGTTGGAGCACCTTGTCTGGAGAAAGCTAGCTTAAATTCTGTGTCTAGTTCTTTCTTTCTGCTATTGTTGAATTCTGCCATTTTATTTTAATTCATATTTGGGTTTAAAATGATGTTGTTTTTGTCTTTGCAATATATCTATTATATCCATGCTTGGTGAGCTTAATGGGGCTTGAAATTGAAAATCTGGAGTTGGTTCTCTTTGAGGATCATATTGCCTAGTTTGTCTTTCTGGTGCCGCCATATAAGGTCTTACACTTTCTGTCCTTGATATGTTTAAATTTGTTAATGTATCTCTTTCTGTTGGATTTTTTGTCATTAATGCATCTCTAACTTCTTGTACTTGAGTGTGATAATTTTGTATTGCTGTATCATAAGTTATTTCTGGTAGCTTTTCTTTTTCTTCTTTTTCTTGTATTCTTTGTGTTTTTGGTAATTCAGGAGCTTCAAACTTTCTGGTTTGTACATCTATGTTTGGTTGTTGAATTTGTATTCTATCTTCTAAATTTTCATCACTCATTACTTGGTTTATTATTTCTTTTATTTGAACTTGTAATTCTTTGTTTTTTGTAGCCTTTAATTTTTTAAGTAAATATTTTATCTGTTCTTTTTTTTCGTATATATCTTCTAAATCCTTTTTTATTTTTTCAATCATTTACCATGAAAGCATGCCGTGAGATTTTTTAAACACATCGTACATTGTATTGAAACTTGTTAATGCTTTTGATTTTGCTACTTTTGTTACTTGGTCTATTTGGTATTTGGTTGCTTGTTTTTTACCAAATGGCGAAATAGGAAGTTTTGCCATTTTTATTGAGGGAAATAATTCTTGAAGTCCTTTTATTGGGTTTGGAATTGTTTGTGTTTTTTTTTCTTTTTTACCATCTTTTTTACCATATTCTTCTAAATAATGATCAATATCTGCTTGCATATCTTTTAAACTAACATCTGTTAATTGTTCTACTAAATCCATGTCTTCATAAACTTCTAATTGTTCTATATCTTTTATATCGTCTTCAGCTAATCCATAAGCATTGAAAAATATATCAATTATTCCCAGATGTGCATAATGGGTTGATTGCCCAGATCTTGCTACTTGTGGTGCAGTTCTAAATTTGAATTCTATCTCTAAGCAAGCGTATATTTTCTTGTCAAAATTAATTTTTTTGTAAGAGTCAAATGCAGATGCAGGGCTTATTTCTTTTTTTGCAAATAGCTTTAATTCCATTTGCATATTGTTAAAAGTTGCAACTATATCTGGACTTGGTAATCCTGCTGGAGTTAGAAATTCTTTCATACCTAATTTTTGTGCAGCTCTTAAATAAGGTCTTGCCCATTTTGTGTATAGTCTTAAGGAATCTACTTGTGATTTTAAATAATTTCTTTCTATTGCATATCTTTTTCTTAGCTCTATCTCGCTAGAAACTCTCCATTTAGAGTACTCTTCTAGTTTTTTCATTAAAATGGTTTTTACTCTTTTGTTTAGATCTAATCTTTTAGCTTGTTTTATAGTTCTTGCTTGGAAAAGGGCGTCTCTTAATGTTACAAACTGTAAATCTCCTCTTGATAATTGGTTAACACTCCCTAAACCTGCTTTTATATCTACTTGGTCCATCCAAATCCCTTTTAAAGAGTATTCTGCTGCTTCTCTTTGATCTGCATTGGATTGTTTTTTTGGATCTGCATCATCATAAATTTCTAAACGCATATCATATTCTCTTAGGTCGTAAATTAAATTGATTAATGTTCTTAGAACTGCATTTACAGTTTCTAGAATTTTCATGGCCCTGTCTTGCATTACACTTGCTTTTGTACCTACTTCTCCGAAGAATCCTCCGCCTACACTTGCTTCAAACTCTTCTTCTACTTTATTTACTTCAAAGCCCATACCAGAAGGTTCGCTATTTCTCATAAAATCAAGCACCCAAAAGTATACTGGTTCTAAGGTTTGACCAAAAGTATCATATGTTAATTGGTATTTTAGGGGTTTGCTATCTATTAATCTTACTGCTCCTTTTTCTTTTATTAATTCAACTAACTCTTTTCTTAAATCCCTTCTTTTTTCAGGAGATATATCTTTCTCTTTAAGTTGAGTTCTTAGGGTGGATTTGGTCTCAGCCATTGTAAGAGTAATTAGTTTAGTTTGTTTTAAAGTTTTTCGGTATATAAATATATTTAAATTGTTTGTTATAGAGTTGTGTATGGATATAATCTATGATGGGCAACAGTATAATTTTCTTCTTAGTCGCAAGGAGCTTAGGTGCTATCGTGGATATTCTCATCTTGAAGCAAATATTTTAAAAAAAGGAAGTAAAACGGTTTTAGGTTCTGGAAGTTTAGATTTTTTACCTTTTGTTAATGGTGGAAAAGGAGAAATTGATAATGAGGATGGTACCCTTACTGTTAGAGTTAATTATTTTACTGCTAAATGTATTGTTAGAACTGGTAGTTTATTTTTAAATCGTGGAGTTAAAGTGGGGATATTTGTTCGGAGATAGATTATAACCTATAAGTAGTTACAAATAGAAAGATTTATAAATGGATTGTCTTTTTTGTAATTAATGAAATGGGAGCATTATGATAAAATGAATATAAAAGGTAAACTAAGAGATGGAGCAAAGTATTTAGCGATAGTTCCAATTGCTTTATTTGGTGCCGGATGTGGCGAAGGAGAAGCTCCAAATGTAGATAGATATATTGGAAGAAACTATGAAATAAACTTAGGAGGTCATAAATCATACGGTGTTTTAAGAGATTCTTTGGGAGAGATTGTTCATATGAGGCCACACCCTCATATTGGGAGAGAGTTCACAACCACTGGAAAAGCAGATAGTTGTTGGGTATATACCTTATCAGATTCTGCTACTTTTTGGATAAACAGATTACAAGAAGCCAGTAATAGATTAGAATTCCACCTTGATAATGATATTTTCCATCAAAGGCAAGCTAAGGGGGCTCAAAGTAAATAGTTTCTTTTCTTTTTTTAAGTTAATTTTATATATTCTAATTGGGTAAATCTTTTATGAAGAGATTTTTAATTATTGGATTTTTAATAGTTCTGTTAGATCAAATTACTAAAGTTTTGTTTAAGGATGTTCATCAAGGAATTATTAATTATGTTACTAACACTGGTGCTGCTTTTAGTTTATTTCAAAATGGCGGGATTTATTTAGTATTGATATCTATTATTGCTGTGTTTTTTATCTTTTATTTTTATTTCAAATATCCTAAATTAGTGATTCCTTTGGCCTTTTTGCTTGGTGGGACCATTGGAAACTTAATAGATAGAATTAGTTTTGGTTATGTTAGGGATTTTATTGATCTAAAAGTTTGGCCAATTTTTAATATTGCAGATAGTTTTAATGTAATTGGGGTTTTGATTATTGGTTATTTGATTTTAAAAGAGAAAGTTTAAATATTGGTATTTTAGTTTATTTTTATGGTTAAGCCCCTAAAAGATATTATTGATGAACATAGAGAATTAAATGAAAGAAATAAAAGACTTATAAAAGATGTTCTTAAATGGAAAAAAACTGCAAGATATGATGATTTAACAGGTTTGATGAGGCGAGGAACTTTTGATACTTTAATGGAAAGGCTTGTTCAACGATCTAAAAGAATTGGTACTCCTTTGAGTTATATATTGGTTGATATTGATCATTTTAAAAAAGTTAATGATACTTATGGGCATGATACTGGTGATGAAGTTTTAAAAGAAGTTTCTTATTTGCTTAATGAAGGTATTAGATATAGTGATATTGTTGCAAGAAAATTTACTGGAAGAATTGGTGGTGAAGAAATTGCGTTGGTTTTGCCAGGTACTGATTCTAAAGGAGCTAGTGTAGTTGCGGAAAGGTTGAGAAAATCTATTGAAAAGCATTTCAAAGGTAAAAAAGTTAAAATTACAATTAGTGCGGGAGTTTCTAGTTATACACCTGAAGAAGGGGAAGGGGTTAGTAAAGTTCCTTTAGAGTTGTATAAAACTGCAGATAAAAAACTTTATGAGGCTAAAGATTCTGGAAGAAATAAAGTTGTTTATTAGATAGTTATTTAAATTAAGTTTAATTCCTTTTTTTATAATGGCGAAAGTACCAAGAATACCGGATTTTGAAGCAATGATTTCTAGTGTAACTATCCCTCATAGTGATGAAGTTTATGAAACAATTGAACACAAATTAGAAGGACAAGGATATAAAAGGGGAGTTACTTATCGTACCCCTTTAACGGATTCTAAACCTGGAAAGATTGTAGATAGCTGGAAACGAGGAGAAGTTACGGCTTTTGTTGAACATTGTGGGGAAAATCTTTCTATTTATTTTAGTCACTCTGATTTAAATATAGAAACTATTGAAAGTTTTTTAGATGAAAGAGATTTTGTTTAAAGAAAAGTTTATATAGCAGTCTTATTAAATTTAATTATGAATAAATTAGAGTTAATTAAAAGAAATAGTGTTGAAATTATTAATGAAAAAGATATTTCTAAATTATTAAAAAAGAAAAAACCAATTGCTTATTGTGGCTATGAGGTGAGTGGTGAAATTCATCTTGGACATTTGGTTACTATGACTAAGCTATTAGATTTAAGTAAAGCGGGTTTTCATGTTAAAGTTTTATTTGCAGACTGGCACACTTATTTGAATCAAAAAGGGGGGTGGGATTTTATTGGAAAACAAATTAAAAATTGGAAAGCTGGTTTTAAGGCTGCTGGATTAAAAGATGCTGAATTTGTTTTAGGGACTAGTTTTCAAAGGAGTTCCGATTATATTGATGATGTTTTTACTATTGCTGCTAAGACAACTATTAATAGATCCTTGAGAAGTATGCAACAGGTTGGTAGAGATATTGAAAAAGCTAAAGTTTCTCAGGTTATTTATCCTTTTATGCAAATAGTTGATATTAAACATTTAGATGTTGATATGGTTCATTCAGGTATTGAACAGAGGAAAATACATATGTTGGGTACCGAGGTTTTTTCTGATATTGATTATAAATCTCCTGTTTTTGTTCATACCCCTTTGATTAGTTCTTTGAAAGGTTCTGGTAAGATGAGTTCTTCTGATGAAGGTTCGTTTATTTCTATTAGAGATAGTTCAGATAGTATTGCTAAAAAGATCAAAAAAGCCCATTGTGTTACTGGAGTTATTGAAGGCAATCCTATTCTAGAGATTTGTAAATTAATTGTTTTTCCTAGAATTGATAAATTTGAGATTAAAAGAGATTCTAAGTTTGGTGGTGATTTAGAGTTTAAAGATTATTCTGCTTTGGAGAAAGCTTTTGTTTCTGGTAAAATTCATCCATTAGATTTGAAGAATTCTTTGATTTTATATTTAGAAGATATAATTGCCCCAATTAGAAAAAAGTTTAAATAAAGTTTAGTTTTTTAAACAATTCTTTTTCAGTTCCATAAAGATGTTTCTTTTCTGTTATTTTAGCGAGTTTTTTTACAAGAATTAATTCTTCTTTTGTAAGTTCTTCTTCCTCAAATAATTTCTCCCTCATTGTTTCTTCTCTGCAAATATTTCTACCCAAACATCATTTGCTTCTGAAGAATGTATTTTAAATCCGGCTTCACAAACTAAATCTTCCATTTCTTTTTGTTCATAAAAATAAACTGTCATAGGCTCATTTTGATATTTTTCTTTTTTAATTTCTTTTGAACCTTTTCCTCTTTTTATTGATATGTATAAAACTCCACTATCATCTAAAACACGATTAAATTCTTTTAGTGCTTTTTGAACTTCTTCTTTAGGCATATGAAATAAACTTGAAACAGACCAAATTCCATGAAAAGTTTTTGCTTTAAAAATCATTTTTCTGAAATCTGTTTTTTTAAATTTTCCTTTTGGAACTCTTTTTTTAGCTTCTTTTAGTAAGCCCAAAGAAAGATCTACTCCAATTGCATCAAATCCATCTTCCATAAAATATTCTACATCTCTTCCAGAACCGCAACCAGCATCTAGAATTCTTTTTCCTGGAAGCATAGATTCAAATCGGGATAATTGAAATTGCATTAACCTATCTTCTGTATACTTTGCATATATCGACGCTATTTTGTTATAGGTTTGTATTGCTTGTTTTAGCTTATCTTCAGTTTTTTTCATAATAATATTCATATCGCAATTCTTTTAAAGTTTTCTATGTTCCTTTTTTTATGTCATATTTAACACCTTTAGAATTATCATTAGAAACTGAATTAGCAAGGGTTGGTTTGCCTTTTTTAGATAGGGATTTGATAACTGACTATGCTGTAAATGATTTTTTATCAAGACAGGGTGTTAGCAGAAGAAGACTTGATATGGTTGCAGATCCAAAACTTATAAAGATATTTAAGAAATTTTTAGATGAAGGAATTGAATTGGATGATTTTCTTATTCATAGACATACTAGAAGAAATATGAGGGGATATTCTGTTATATACAATGTTTTTCCTAGTGAAGAGGATGAGGAAAGATTGCGAGCAGTAACTGATTATGATCAATTAGAACCTGTTTTGGGTAATATTTTAAGAGAAAGAACTTTTTTTACTGAAACTATAAAAATAGAACATGAATCAAATGCATTGCATATTCCTCAAGAAGTGAGAGATGGGGTTGAAAAAGAAATTTATGAATGCCCTAATCTAACGTCTAGACTAAATGTTCAAATTCCTGAAGAATCAGAAATGCCGATAGATAGGGGGTTGTTTGTAGATTTTTATTCAGATTATACGAAAGCATTTGTTGGAGAAGGTTATCCCAGTGGAATTTTGAATGGAATAGCTAGCCCCATTGATAATGCACATACCCTATCTAGAAGGATTGCTAATTTTATGCAACAGACTAATTCATAATTTTTCCTTTGCCCTTCTTGGTTTTGGAACATAGTTGAATAGTGTATTATTTGATAATTTTCCTGAACCAATGTATCTTCCATCATATTTTATTATTTTGTAAGCTTTTTCTTCTAAATTAATTCTTAAATTTTCTCCTGCCATATATGCTTGAAACTCTTCTTTTGTTAATTCTAAAACATTTTTCTTAGGGTTGTCTAGTAATTCTGTTCCTTCTATACTTAATCTAAATCCTTCTTTTTCTATTGTACCAAAGTATAATCCTATATTATTGATTCTTATTTTTGTGTTTATCTCTTTAAATTGGGGAGAAGTTATGTAAACTCTTGGTTTGTTTGGATTTTTTAGAAATAGGTATTCTCCTTTTATTCCACAATCAAATTGGATTTCTATATCTCTTAGTATTTGTTTAATTTCTTTGTTTCTCATAATGTTTAGCATTATTTTATTTGTTTAGTTAAGTTTATAAATATTTTCGAGATTGAATAAGCTTATATATATAATTTAATTTGTTATTTATATGAATGAGTATGAGATTTTAAGGTTTGTATTAGACAATGCGGTTAGATATGATGGCAAAGCTGATTTAGGAAGTTCTATGGGTTTATTATTGGGTGCACATCCTGAGTTGAAAGCAAAGGCTAAGTCTTTGATGCCTGAAATAAAAAAAATTGTTGATGAAGTTAATAACCTTTCATTAAGAGAGCAAAAAGCTAAATTAGAAGAACTTGGTGAAGTTGTTAGACCAGAAAAAGAAGAAAGAGAAAAAGTTCCTGAATTAAAAAATACAGATAAATTAGTTGTTAGGTTTGCTCCAAATCCAAATGGTGCACTGAGTTTTGGGCATTGTAGGCCTGGATTGTGGAATTGGTTTATCAAAGAGAAATACAAAGGGAAGTATATTTTAAGGTTTGATGATACTGATCCTAAGATTAAGGTTCCATTGAAAGAGGCTTATGGTTGGATAAAAGAAGATTTGAAATGGTTGGGAGTTAAACCAAATAAAGTTGTTATTCAGAGTAAGAGATTAAAAACTTATTACAAATATGCTAAGGAATTAATTAATATGAGAAAAGCATATGTTTGTACTTGTAATGCTGAAGAAAAGAAAAGAAGTTTAAGAAAAGGTTTAGCTTGCCCTTGTAGGGATTTGTATCAGACAGATAGATGGGATAAGATGTTTGAGGGGTATAAACAAGGAGAAGCTGTTTTGAGGATAAAAACTGATTTAGAGCATCCAAATCCTGCTATTAGGGATTGGGCTGCTTTTAGAATCGTTGATGATCATAAACATCCTCTTGAAAAAAAAGCTAAGGTTTGGCCACTTTTGAACTTTGCTTCTGCTATTGATGATTATGAGTTTAAAGTTACGCATATTTTAAGGGGTATTGATCTTCGTATATCAGATGATAGGCAGAAATATATCTATAAATATTTTGGATGGAGATATCCTGAAACTATCTATAATGGGAAACTGTTTGTTGAAGGTATAAAAAGTACATCTGAGATAAAGGAATTAATTGATAAAGGGATAATAAAAGATTGGGATGACCCTTCTTTAGGAACTATTGGGGCTTTGAAGAGGAGGGGTTTTTCTAGTGAATCTATTGTTAGGTTTATATGGGAAAGTGGGATTAGTAGAGCAGATACAAATGTTTCTTTAGAAGCTTTGGCTGCTTTTAATCGTGAAGCTATTGATAAAAAAACTAAAAGGTTTTTCTTTGTTGAAAGTCCGCAAAAGATTAAAATTGAAAATGCCCCCTTTTTAGATGTTAGTGTGCCTTCTCACCCTGATGTTGCTAGATTGGGCATTAGAAATTTTAAAACTAATGATGAATTTTTTGTTAATGATAAATTAGAAAAAGGTGTAATGTATAGGTTTATGCATTTGTTTAATTTTAGTAATGCTAAATTTTATAGTGCAGAATTAGATAAGGATTTAAAAGCTAAGTTAATACATTGGATTCCTGTTAGTGATGATGTAGTTAATGTTCAGGTGTTGATGCCTGATGGTTCTGTTCGTAAGGGGGTTGGTGAGGTGGGATTGAAGAAGTTGAAGATTTCAGAAGTTGTACAATTTGAGCGTTTTGGATTTGTTAGATTGGATAAAATAGGAGATTTTGAGCTAGCTTTTGTTTTTAGTCATAAATAAAAAAAAGAAATAAAAGAATTAAAAATCCTTTTTTGCTTCACCATCTTTAATTGCTTTTTCTGCGTTGTCTTTTGACATCATTGCACACATTGTTGTTCCACAATCAGGGCATGAACCCTTTGCCATATACCCACCTTTAGCAGTTTTAACAATTTTTGGATCTTTCATCTCTTGTCCTTTTTTCTTACATTTAACACAATATGCTTGTACCATTTTAAATATCCTCCGGATTTATCTGGTTTATTGGGTTATATAAAGTTAATTATTCTTAGAAAAAGTGATTATTTGTATTTTACACGGCCAATTTCTCTACATTTAGTTGTATCATACTCGTGGGTGTGCGCAACCCCATCTATTACAATACCTATTTGGAGAACTGATTCTGTTTTTCTGATTTCATAAACAAAACCATCTTCTATAATTAATTCACTGCCTGTTTCTGGGTCTATTACAGTTCCTTTTTGTCTTGCACGAATTCTATCTGCTAGGGACATTTTTAACTATTGTTTTAGAATTATATAAACACTCTTGGTGTGTGATTTATAGTTAGAAAGCTTTATATTTTAGTTGTTGTTTCTTTTTTTATGGGGATTAAAAAAAAGGCTCTAAAAGTTCTAGCCGCTACTTGTGGTTGTTGGATGTTTGGAAACGTTATTGATTATTTTGTTACATCATTTTGTATTGATTCTGGAAAAACAAAATCTCAAATAGAGTTTACTAGAGATGACTTTGAAACTGATAGGGGCTATGGTATAAGTAATGGAATAGATTCTTTTTTCTTTGGGGAGGAGCTCGCTATACTTCTAAATCCAGATAAATTATATGATAATGAAAAAGCTTTTGTTAGAAGAGAATATATAGAAGCATTAACTAATATTGAGTTGGGATTTGATTTAGAATCTGAAGAAACAAGAGCTAGGGAATTAATAGAAGGGTATCCTGAGTGGGTTGATGCTAGCAGATTAGAACCATGTCTGCAAGCGGGATATTGGAATAATTTTTATGAGCTGGTTGGCAGAATAAAAGTGTTTAGATCTCATTATAAAAACGATCTTTTGGATAGTTATGGCGATTTAAAAAGAAACGTTCCTTTGACAGATACAGAAAAAGATAGTGTTGATGCGGTTGTAAATAGAATTCTAAACCAAAATTAGAGAAAGCTTTATAAATCAAGCATTTTCTCAGATTTAATAACCTAATGATAGGAGGGTTAAAAAAAATGGCCGAAGTTTCGCAAGATAAAATATCCAAAGCTTATGAAGCTGTTGAATTAGCAAAAAAGTCTGGAAAGATTAAGAAAGGATCTAATGAAGCAACAAAAGTAGTTGAAAGAGGAATAGCAAAACTTGTTGTAGTTGCTCAAGATGTTTCTCCTAAAGAAGTTATTATGCATTTAGAACCTTTGTGTAAGGAAAAAAACATACCTTATATTGAAGTTCCTGTAAAGGATGATTTGGGCGCTGCTGCTGGTTTAAGAGTTGGTACTGCTGCAGTTGCAATTGTTAAGGAAGGGGAATCTAAAGACTTAATTAAAGATATCTCAGCATAAGAATGGTTAAGAAAGAGATTAAAAAGAAAGGAAAGTTTGAAGGGGGATTATTCACCTTTGCGGTTCCTGCTAGTGTAGAAGAAGTAGTTGGTAGGACTGGAATGAGAGGAGAAATAACTCAAGTTAGATGTAAGATTCTAGAAGGTAGAGATCAAAATAAAATTTTGCGTAGAAATGTTAAAGGACCTATTAAAAAAGGGGATTTGTTAATGTTACGTGAAACTGAAATTGAAGCTCGTAAGATTGGTTCTAAAGGTGGTCGTAGATAATGGTTAAATGTTCATTCTGTAACAAGACTATTGAACCTGGTACAGGCAAACTATTTGTTTTTAAAACTGGAAAAACTGCAAATTTTTGTTCTCGCAAGTGTGAAAAAAATTTATTGAAGTTGAAAAGAAATCCTGTTAAGTTTAAATGGACTAAAGAAAAAGCTTAAATAATTCTGTTTTTATTATATTTATATGACTGCTGGTGGTAAAGTTATAATTTGGGGGGATTTAGTATGTTCGCCCCCATTTGATAAGTTTGGAGTTTTAGAATGGGTTATTTTCTTTGTATTTTTTGTTTTAATCTTGTATTTTTTATATAAAATTATCAAAAAGGTTAATAAATATTATTAAGTTTAATGTATTAATAAAGATATATCATCCTCACTTAGTCCAGTAGAATCAATTATTGCTTGAATATCATTTGGTGGCTTGAGATAGCCTCTTTTTTTTACCAAACCCCTTCTTTTGGCTATATAATAACCGTACTGTATAACTGCTTTGAGTTCTTCATCTGTTGGGGGCACTTGTTGACAGATAGGTTTTGGTCCTTTAATTATGCTTTTTTTACCTCGCCAAATAATTTCTTCCGTTTTTATAGGGTATCTCCATTTCCCTCCTTTGTAGATTTGAGGAAATTCTCTAAGATCCATATATACAACATCTCCTTCAGTTGGTAGGATATTATCCCTGTAAAGGGATCCCTTTCCAAGGGCGTAGATTTCTTTTCCACCTTCAACTAAAACTGTATACATATTTAGTTTACTTGCAAGGGTGGTTCCCGTAATAAGAGGATGAATTGATCTTTCTCTGTAATCTCCATCTGAAGAAGTAATTATTCCTTGGATTTTCATGTTTAGGCGAATATATAAATATTTATAAATTTAATTGTTTTTTTCTTTAAAATGATAGAACAAACATTAGTGTTAATTAAACCAGATGGTGTGAAAAGGGGATTGATTGGAGAGCTTATTTCTAGATTTGAAAGGAGGGGTTTGAAAATTGTCGGATTAAAGATGGTTCAAGTTGATCCTGATTTTTCTAAAAAACATTATTCTAATCATATTAAAAAAGATTTTTACAAAGGTTTAGAGAAATTTATTACTTCTGGACCTGTTGTTGCTGTTGTAATAGAAGGCATTGATGCAGTAGAAGTTGTTAGAAAGATTGTTGGGGATACTTCTCCTAAATTTGCCCCTGTTGGAACAATAAGGGGGGATTTTGCCCATATTTCTCTTGAATATTCTGACAAAAAGAAAAAAGCTGCTGAAAATTTAATACATGCTTCTGGGAATAAAAAGGAAGCAAAACAAGAAGTTAGTTTATGGTTCTCTTTAGATGAATTACATAGCTATAAGATAAGCTATGAAGAACATGTAATGTAAAGATTTAAATACTATATTTCTTTTTTATTTTATTATGAAAAAAGGTGTTATTTTTATATTATTATTTTTAATTTGTGTTAGTTTTGTTGATGCTGTAATTATAGCAGATCATAATGCAGTAATTGCTTTTGATAATGGAGATATTCCTGATTATTGGATTGAGCAAGTTAAGAGTCAAAAAATAATGATTCAAATGCCTGGAAGAAGTCATGCACAACAATTGGTTGGGGATTTTGATGGTTCTCCAGTTATGTCTATTGGTGGTCTTGAAATGCTTGAAGATTTAGATTCTAATTATCAAGTTAATATTCAATGTAATCCGAATAGCTTACCTTCTGATACTGCATTGAAAGTTGTAAAAGGACAATATCTTGGTTCTTCTTGGGGGGGGGTTGATTATGAATGTAGAAATGATGATGATGATTATTGGTCTATGTCCACTGGAAGGAGTTACACTGAAGCAAGTGCAGATAGAGTTTTTACTGATTTAGGAGTTCATTTTGATGGAAGTATTTTTGGTTGGTCTTTCCATATAATAAGAAGCGATAGTGTTCATGATGAGGAGGGGTCTATGATTACTTTTAATAATGAAAGGAGAGATGAATACTTCACTGCTTTAAATCAATTTAGAGCTAATGATCCCCAAACAGAATATATTTATGCAACTGCTCCGACAGATCAAGATACTGGCACTTATATAAATGAATGTGGTGTTGATGGAGAAAGAGTTACATCATATAACCAACAGATAAGGGATGAAGCAATAGTGAATGACGGTGTGCTTTTTGATCAAGCAGATATAGAGTATCATGATGCTAATATGCAACCCCCAACGACAGAACATCCTTGTGGTTCAGGAAGCGACATACAAATTAGACATCCAGATTGGGGAACTACAAGTGATGGTTGTGCACATTCCAATACTGCGCTTTGTGTAGCAAAAGCAAAAGCTTTTTGGTGGATGGCAGCCAGAATGGCTGGTTGGGATGGAACTTCTTCAGGCACTTTTTGTGGGGATGGCACAATCCAAACACCAAATGATAATGGTATTGATGAAGTTTGTGATGGAACTAATTTCGGAGGATTAACTTGTGCAGACTATAGTTATGATAGTGGAGATTTATCTTGTATTAATGATTGTCAAACAATTGATACTAGTGGTTGTTATAATTCTCCAGATTGTACTTTCACTTCTGCTAGTTGGAGTGCTTCTGAAGTTGAAGAAGGTACTCAAGTTAGTTTAACTATTGATGGATCAAATTGTGAGGGGGAAACAATTAGTTTAGAGTTATATGAAGTTGATGATTGGTTGATTGCTACTAATTATAATTCAGTTAGTGAAACTCTTTTTCCAACTGAAGCTACTTTTAGTGGTGATCAAATAAATCTTGATTGGATTACTGAGTGGGTTGAAGACACTGGAGGAGTTGATTCAGATCCTGAATATATATTTAGGGCTATCTTTGGTGAAGATAGTATTGAACCTGGTGATTATTTGAAAGTTACTCTTCCTTCTACTGGAGATTGTGTAAATGGTGAGATAACTTCTACTTGTTTATGTGGTGGAATTGAATATGCATCTGGTTATTGTTGTGATAGTGTTTGGAATCCTGTTGGTTGTGGAGAAACTTGGAATTTGTTATATAATAAGGATTTTAATGATGGTCAGATTACTGATAGTATAATGACTGCTTTTGCTGGAACCCCTGTTGATTATAGTATTGATAGTGGTGCTTTGAAAGGAAATTTAAGAGTTCCTAGTGCAACTAAGAATTATCATAGACTTATTATTGATCTTTCAGATTTGGGTGTTGATCCTCAAGGAGAATTTTATATGAAAGCTAATGTAAAAATTGATTCTAGTAATACTTGGTATCAGGATGGGGGTGGTACTGATGGTGCGAAAATGACTTATGCATTTGGTTTAAATGGTGTTGCTTGGGTGCCTGAAACTTTTGGAACTAATCCGATTGAATTTGGTAGTTGGCATTTGTTTGATAATGTACATGCTAATTGGGAGAGTAGTTCTTTTTCTGCAGGAAATCTTTTTGATGATCAATGGCACGAATGGATTTTTTATTTTAAACATAATACTGGATATAATGAGGATGGGATATTTGAGATGTATCTTGATGGAAATTTGATTACAAGTATTAATGATGTTCCTTACACTCAAGAAGGAAAAGATGGTTCATTTAATAAGATTGATAAACCAGTTACTTTTTTTGGTGGTGGTGGAAGATTAGCTAATGATTGGTGGTATTGGGTTGATGATATTCAAATTTATGCTCCTGATGGTGTTGTTCCAGAATGTCCAGATACAATCTGTAATGGTGTAGAAACTTGTAATAGTTGTCCTTCAGACTGTGGTGTGTGTCCAGCCTGTGAAGAAACAATAACAGATTGGTGTGATTGTGGAGGCGATAATTACCAAACAGGTTATTGTTGTGATAGTTTTTGGCAAATTGGAGAGTGTAGTGTTGGATGTACTGAAGATTCTGAGTGTGATTATTTAGATGATCTTCCTTGTATAGATGGTTTTTGTAATGTAGATACTTGTGAAGAATCTTATCCAGAAGTTTCTTGTGATGATTCTAATCCTTGTACTGAAAATGATATTTGTTCTGCAGGGAGTTGTATTCCAGGAACAGAAATAACTTCTTGTATAGATAGTGATGGTTGTTGTCCTAGTGGTTGTACTATTGATAATGATAATGATTGTACTCCTATAACGCCAGATGATGCTGTTTTATACTTACCTTTAGATTCTGATTATAATGATCATTCTGATAATCTTTTAGGTGTTAGTTGTGTTAGTTGTCCAACACAAACTTTGGGGCAGGTTGATGGTGCTTATTCCTTTGATGGTGTTAGTGATTATCTAGACTTTGAAGATAGTTTGAATGATTTAACTTTTCCAGTAACTCTAGCCGCTTGGATTAATTTAGCTGATTTGGATAGTGTTCATCCAATTATAAGAACAGATGATAGTACTAACTATGCAGGTTATTTTATGTTTATAACTCCTGTTGTAGATGCAGGTGGGAAGATTTATGCTGGCTTTGGAGATAATGGCGGTGATACTTCCACCTTTAGAAGGATTGTAAAGTCTGATGGGGGAATACTTAATGTTGGTGAGTGGGCTCATATTGCTGCGGTTATTTCTGGTGTTGATGATATAAAATTATATTTAGATGGTGATTTGATAACAACTAGTTATGATGGTTCTGCTGGTTCTCCTGTTGCTACTTCTGATCATTTAGTTGTTGGTAGGAGAAGTATTTCTTCTGGTTCAAACTTTGCGGGTTCTTTGGATGAGGTTCGAATTTATGATCGTGCTTTGTTAGAAAGTGAGATAGAAGAAATAATGGTTGGTGAAAGTTCTAGCACTTGTACTGATGGTGATTCTGATGGTTATGATGATTGTGCTGTTGGAACTTCTGGAGATGATGGTAATGTTATAGATTGCGACGATACTAATTTTGCAATTAATCCGGGTGCTGATGAAGTTTGTAATGGTGTAGATGATAATTGTAATTATGTGGTTGATGAAGGGGGAGACAGTTTGTGTGACGATTTGTTTTATTGCAATGGTTTGGAAACTTGTAATGGTTTATCTGGATGTACTGCTGGTGTTTCTATTGATTGCTCTGATTATGATTTGGATAGTGTTGGGCAATGTTTTTATTCACCTGATAATAATCCTTTGACTTGGGATTATTTTGGTGGTTTTACTTCTGAGTGTGATGAAGGAAATGATGAGTGTACTAGTGGTGTTGAGGATATAACTAGCCAGTGTGATATTTCTTCTTGCAGTGCTGGATGTGAGTTTGATACTGATTGTGATCCTACTTCTTGTGAAGATGGTTGTGTTGGTAATGATTATTATGACTATGATAATGTAGATAATGATTGTGTTGATTGTAGTTGTGAAGTTAATGATTGTGGTAGCCCAACAATAACTTATAATTCTCCATTGTGTGTTAGTTGCACTTTAGATTCTGAGTGTGATGATCTAGATGATGATTATTGTTTTGGAACTGAGATTAGACATGATGAAGGAAGATGTGTTGACTTTAGTTGTACTACTGAGACAACTACTGTAAGTGATTGTAGTGATTTGGATGAATATGTTTGTTTGTATGATGATGTTTATCTAGATGTTTATACTTGCTCTAATGTTCTTTGTGTTATTTCTGAAAGTGTTTTGGATTTAGATTGCGATGATTTTGATGAAACTACTTTTGATTATTGTGAGAATGCTGCCTGTGTTAATGAATTAATTTATGCTTCTCAAACTATTAATTTAAATGTTGGCTGGAATGTTGTTAGCTTGGATATTGATGCTGTTTTAAGTTCTTCAGATTTGTTATCTGATTTTGTTTTACGATATGAGAATGGTTGGGAAACTGATTGTGGGGGTTCTTTTGATTTAGAACCTTTGAGAGGTTATTATGTTTATTCTTCTGTTGATAAGGATATTTCTGTTGAAGGGGTTCCTTTAGTTGATACCACTTATGATTTAGTGGAGAATACTTGGAACTTGTATAATTTGAATGAGAGTGGTATTTCTTATGGGCAAGAAGTTTATTCTGTTACTTCTACTGGTAGTGGGTTTGATTATTCTTTAATCTCTGCTGATACTCCTTTAGTGCCTGGTCATTATTGGATTGCTGTTGGGGATACAGTACTTGGACCCCCTTTTTATGTTGGTAGTTCTTCTTCTGGGGGTTTTCTTGGTTGGATTAGATGGTTGTTTACGCCCGTGTTGGTATAGAAAG
>JAIOSD010000012.1 GCA_021107835.1 archaeon | reverse complement strand
ATAGTTATTTTAGTGATATTGTTTTTAAATCTGGTACAGAAAAACTTGTTATCTCCACTACAAGGCCTGAATTATTGTCTGCTTGTGTTGCTTTGTTTTATAATCCTAAAGATAAAAGATATAAAAAACTGAAAGGGAAAAAAGCAAAAGTTCCTTTGTTTGATTATGAAGTTCCTATAATGGAGGATGAATCAGTTGCTGTTGATAAGGGGACTGGTTTAATGATGGTTTGTACATTTGGAGATAAAGAAGATATTGAGAAGTGGATGAAATACAAATTGCCTTTAAGAATTGTTATTACTGAGGATGGTAGATTAAATAATCTTGCTGAAAAATATGCTGGGTTGAAGATAAAAGAAGCTAGAGAAAAAGTTATTGAAGATTTGAAAGAAAATAAATTGTTAGTTAAACAAGAAAAAATAAGGCATTTTGTTAATGTTTCTGAAAGGTCTGGGGCAGAAGTAGAATTTTTGAAATCTGAACAGTGGTTGATTAGATTATTAGAACATAAAAAAGAATTAATTAAACAGGCGGATAAAATTAATTGGTATCCTGCTTTTATGAAAACGAGATATAAACATTGGGTTGAGAATCTTCAGTGGGATTGGATTATTTCTAGGCAGAGGTATTATGGAGTTCCCTTCCCGGTTTGGTATGAAAAGAAAACTGGAAAAGTTGTTTTGCCTAAATTAAATGAACTTCCAGTTGATCCTAGAATTGATGTGCCAAAAGGATATAAGAAAGGAGAATTGGTTCCAGAAGTGGATGTTATGGATACTTGGATGGTTTCTTCTTTAACCCCATATATTAATGCTAATTGGGGAGAGAAGAATGAGTTAAAAATCTTACCAATGTCTTTGAGGCCACAAGCACACGATATAATAAGAACTTGGGCATTTTATACTATTTTAAAATCATATTCTCATGATAGACAAATTCCTTGGAAAGATATAATTATATCAGGTCATGGATTAGATCCAAAAGGAAAGAAGATGAGTAAGTCTTTAGGGAATTTTGTTGAAGCATTGGATGTTACTAATAAGTATAGTTCTGATGTTCTTAGGTTTTGGGCTGCTGGGGCTTCTTTAGGAAAAGATTTACCATATCGTGAAGAAGATATTCGATTAGGGGTTAAAACTTTGAATAAATTATGGAATGCTTCTAAATTTTCTATAATGCATTTGGGGGATTTTGATAATAAAAAAGTTGAATTAAATGCTATAGATTTGGGAATATTATCTCATTTTAATAATATGGTTGGGGAAGCTGGAGAGGCATTTGAAAAATATGAATATTCTAAAGTTAGATTATTAACTGAGTTATTTTTTTGGGGACAAATTTGTGATAATTATCTGGAGATTGTTAAAGATAGATTATATAATCCGGATGTAAGGGGTATTGGGGAGAGAAAAAGTGCCCAATATACTTTATATTATTTGCTTTTGAATACTTTGAAATTGTTCGCTCCGATAATGCCTTTTATTACTGAAGAAATTTATCATAGTTATTTTGTTAATAAAGAAAAAGAAGAGAGTATTCATATTTCTTCTTGGCCGAAGTATGATAAGGGATTAGATAATTCTGCTGCTGAAAAAATGTGGGATAGGTTTATTGAGATTTTGACTAAGGTTAGAGTTGCAAAATCTAAAAAGAATGTTTCTTTGAATACTGAGATTGTTTTAACTATAACTGATAAAGATAGAAAATTATTGTTACCTTGTTTAGATGATTTGAAAGCAGTAACTAAAGCAAAGAAAATTTTAACTGGAGGAAAACTTATTGTTAATATTTAAAATGCCTACTGATCCTAAGAAAAAAAGAGAATTGAAGAAACTAATAAATAATTTAAAAGGGATTCGTGGAAGACACACTGAATTAGTTAGTGTATATATTCCTGCAGGATATATTCTTACGAAAATTATAAATCACTTATCTGAAGAGCAACATACGGCTTCAAATATTAAAGATAAAAGAACTAGAACAAATGTGCAAGATTCATTAGAGAGGGTAATAAGGCATTTGAGATTGTTTAAGAAAACTCCTGAGAATGGTCTTGCGGTTTTTGCTGGGAATATTAGCGAGAAAGAAAGCCAGGTTAATATTGAGGTATTTAGTATTGAACCTCCTGATCCATTAAATATTCGAATTTATAGATGCGATCAGACTTTTGTAGTTGATATTTTAGAAGATATGTTAGATGACAAAGAAACATATGGGTTGTTAGTTGTTGATAAACGAGAAGCTACCCTTGGAATGTTGAAGGGGAAAAATATTACTGAGTTAGCTAGTTTTACTTCTAATGTTCCTGGAAAGACTACAAAAGGCGGACAGTGCCTGGTTTCTGGGACTATTGTTCAGGTTGCAGATGGGGATTTAGAGAGAATTGGAAATTTGCATAATCCTTATATTGTCAAGAGTGTTGAGTTTGATGGGGGGGCTTTGGTTGATTCTTCTGTTACTGACAAATGGGATTCCAATAAAATTTCTTTAAAGATTATAACTAGAAACCCTAGACTGGAAATAGAATCTTCTCCAGAACATACTTTTTTTGTTAGGTCTGAGGAAGGTATAATTGAAAAAACTACAGAAGAATTGAAATTAGGGGATTTTTTATTAATGCCCGAGTATATTGATATTAAAGGACAAGTTCAAAAATTGGGATTCAGAGATTTTGGAATTTTAAATGAGAAGTTTGCACAATTTTTAGGTTATTATCTTGGCGATGGAAATCCAGATACCAATCGATTAGTTTTTTATGAAGAAAATGAGGAATTAGCTTTTTATTATAAAAACGTTTTTGATAAGTTGTTTGGTTTAGATACTAAAGTTAAATTTAGGGAAAGTAAAAACTATTGGGAAATAAGAATTTATTGTAAAGAACTACATGATTTTGTTGTTAAAGATTTTCCAGAGATTGATAAGGCTTTAAATTCAGAAGTGCCAAAAAAGATAATGAGATCCCCTAATAAGGTTGTTGCTAGTTTTTTAAGAGGATTATTTGATGCTGAGGGATATGTTACAAAAGAAGAGCTTTCTATTGGGATGAATAATAAATGTTTAATTCAACAAGTTCAAATGATGTGTTTAAGATTTGGAATAATTTCT
>JAIOSD010000035.1 GCA_021107835.1 archaeon | reverse complement strand
GCTCAGAATGCCAACATTAACTTGTGGATATCCAAATCTTCCAACAAAAACAGAAGGCGGAGAATTCCCAAAAAACTCATTACTATTTAGATCTAAAGCTTCAAAATTAAATTTAATTAGTTCTCTCTGTTCATAACCACTCTTTTTCATATTTTTAGTAGTTTATTTACTTATAAATCAGTTTTGGTGGTCCTTGGCAAGCTTTAAAATAGATAACTAATTTTATACTCATCAAATATTATTAGACTTTCATATAATTTTATAACATCAGAAAAGTTATCTTTTAGATCTAACAAAACTTCTTTAAAATCCCGAACATCATTAACATGAATATCCAACATCAAATTATACAACCCAACTGTATTAGTTACATAATAAATATTCTTATGGTTTTTACAATACTCAATAAATTGTTTTTTCCTCTCTTTAGTTGTATTTTGAAATTGTATTAATAATAAATGCCATTGATAACCTAACTTATTAACATCTATTTTTGGTTTAAACCCTTCAATTATTTTTTGTTTGATTAATGATTTCAACCTATAATTAACAACATGCACAGGCAAATCAACTTTCTTAGAAATTTCAGTTATTGGCATTCTAGCATTTTGAGAAATAACTTCAAGAATTTTCTTATCTTTTTCATCCAAAGTTATTAACTTCATTTTCTCAGTTTGTTTAACACTATGTAATTCTCTAGTTTCAGCTAAAAATTTATAACTAATATGTTCAGATCCAATTAAGGTAGTAAAATTATAATCATGCAAGTATTTTCCACACAAATTTATAACTTCATTTAACCTTTCATCAAACTTTTTTATTGTATCAGCATAAATTAACAAAACAGCATCCCATTTACCAGTTCCAGAAACTAACCAACCAGTATAAGGCAAAGAATTAAGTTTGTTCAGAAGTCTTTTTTCTTTTAGTTTATTTATCTTTTCTAATTGTAAAAAAATATAATATGAATTTAATCCTAATGCGCCCACATTTACTATGGTATAGAAGTTTGATATTATTTTCTTCTCTAGTAATTTATTTATTCTATAATTGACTACTTGCTTGCTTAAATTAGTTTTTTTAGCTATTTCTGAGTCAGATTTTCTTGCGTTCCTGTCCAGCTCTAACAGTATTTTTCTATCTTTTGCATCAATAGTGTTTTCCATATTTTGTAATTATAATGAATACTATATAAATATTACTATTTTGACAAATATTCTTGTGAATAGTTTTATATAGCTATATTATCACTTAATAGTAATAAAATGAAAGCGTTACTAATTGATTTGGACGGAACTCTCGTTAGAGAAACTGAAGAACTTGATGAGATAGTTATGACTAAAATATTAAAAAAATATCACATTAAAAAATCTATTGAATTTAATGGGTATAATCTTGATCAGTATTTCAATCTCTTAATCAAAGATAAAAAATTAGCTAAGAAAATAAAAAAAGAATTTTTGGAATCTTATCATAAGTTGTTAATTAAAACTAAACTCCAGATAAATCCAGAAATTGTAAATGTATTGATAAAAAATAAAGGACAAAGATTAGGGCTTGTTACATCAAATAGTAAAAAAATTACTAACTTAATTTTAAATAAAATTGGGATGATTAATTTATTTGAAGTTGTTATAACTGGAGAAGATGTAAAAAATCACAAACCCCACCCCGAACCTTATTTGAAAGCATTACAATTAATGAACTTATCATCTTCTGATTGTTTAGTTTTTGAAGATTCTGCCATTGGAGTAAAGGCAGCTTTAGATGCAGGAATAAAATGTAAACTAATAGGGGATTAAAATGAAATTAACAGAAATAATACTAAGCTTAATTGAACAGTATCCATCAGTGGAAGTAAGGAAAATGTGGCTCAATATGGAATCTGGAAAACAAGGAAAAGTTGAGGATATTAGAACTTCTTTCAGAACTTGGACAACTAATTTAATATATGTTGTTGCAAATGAAGGAATAGTAGAGTTAGTCCCAAGAGAATTTCAAGAATATCTTGCTGAACAACTTAATAAATATGATAAGGCAATCACAGACCTTGCAATTGATAAAAACTGTCCCTTAAATATTCGTTCTAAATTACAAACACACGGATATACTTTAATACTACCAAATCGTGATTCAACAAGGAGTTTAACAAAAGGTTTTCATGAATTAGCTTGGGCAGATACCCTACATAAGGGTGTATATGTAACTAATCTTACTCCTCAATTGCAAAGTTTGTGTATAAGGGGGGGGTTTCATGAAGGTGAACGTAAAAAAATTAAAGCGTTAAAATTAGTTGCACACAAAAAAGATATCGAAGAAGTTCAAATACACTTCGGTTCTTCGATTCGTGAGGTCTGTTTTTGTAGAAATGATCACGTAGATTCCACTCCCTATACCCGCAAGGATGTATTAGCTTATTGGAATGATACTGAATAAGTGATTAAAATGAAAACAAAATATGTACGACACTTAAATGACCCGAAACATAAATTTTATTTAGAAGCATAGGAAGACAAAAAATGATAAAAAAAATAATGGAAACAGCTGGATTGATTGCAGTACTCACTGCTTTAGCAATTCCAACTATAAAAATAGATATTAAAGGATTACAAGCAATAAATAGATTAGGTAGGGAGATGGAAAACTCTCAAGTTATTGAACATGTTATGCAGGAAGGAGAGACTTACTTATCCCTATTAAGGGGGTATTTTCCAATTCAAGAAAGAGAGTATCCCGAAATAAATGCAATGAACGGATGGGAAAATGGGGGAGGGGCAGAGAATTGTCCACAAGATTACTTAGAAAACACTGCAAGAAACTTGTATAGAACTCATATAGCTAGAATAAATGGTCACAAATTTTACGAACTTTGGAATCCTGCAGAAGGAGATATAATTTTAGTTCCCGTAAGGAGCTAATTTCCTTTCTTTTTTTACGTTCAAACACTTCTTAAGGGTTTGTTTGGCAAGCTATTGTAACAACTTTAAAGTAGTTGCAAATAGAAAGGTTTAAAAAGAGAAGATCCCAAGAATAAATCATTAGAAATAACCAAATTTGGTTAAAAATAAGAGGATAAAAAATGACAGATAAAACAGAGGACAGGAAATTTTATGCTAATATAGTAGTATCTGGAAAACCCGGCAACACTAAAAGAATAGTAACTTCTGCCTTAGAAAATGCAAACTTTTGGGTATCCCCAAGAAGGGAAGGAAAGTCAATGGTATTTTATGGAATTGGTTCAGAATTTAAAGTTGATACAGAAACTAGTGTCGAAAGAAACGAATTGTTTAGGGGGAAAAAGTATATATACCCTGCCAGCCAGTCAGTAACATTAATTTTAAAAGCAGAAGATGATCAAGCCGCAGTAGAGGCATATAGTTCAATTATGCCATACATAAGCTCCCGCATAAAATCAGATAGGCTTGGAATACGTACTCATCTAAATAACTTACTTTTTAATTTAGATTGAAAATACAATAACTTTTTCTTTTTTATTAATCCAAAACATTTATAAACAAATCATTTCCCCAAAATCTATTATGTATAAATATATTAGAAACCTATGGAAATCTCCAAACACAGCTTTACTAAAAGCGAGAATTATAAAATGGAGAAAAGAAGATTCAATAGTTAAATTAGAAAAACCTACAAACTTAACTAGAGCAAGATCATTGGGTTACAAAGCTAAACAAGGATATATCCTAACAAGAGTAAGAGTCCCACGTGGCGGAAGAATGCGCCCACAAATAAAAAAAGGTAGAAGATCAAAACACAGCAGACATACTAAGGTGGTTTCTAAAAGCTACCAAACAGTAGCAGAAGAAAGAGCACAAAAGAAATACAAAAATTTAGAAGTTCTAAACTCATACAACTTAGCTAAAGATGGAAAATATTATTGGGTAGAAGTAATTTTAGTAGATCCTAATCATCCTGTAATAAAATCAGATAAAAAAATTAATTGGATAGGAAAGCAAAAAAATAGAGTTAGCAGAGGTTTAACAAGTTCAGCTAAAAAAAGTCGTGGCCTCCATAGAAAGGGATTAGGTTCAGAAAAAACTAGACCATCTCAAAAAGCAAATAAAAGAAGAGCTAGATAGTTTTATATATTTTTCCATATTCTTTTTTTCATGGAAGGATCAATTAAATCACTGGGGGAGTTCGCTGCAACATTCACACCAGGAAATTTATTAACATCTTTAATTAAAGAACTCGAAAAATCACAGAGATCAGTAGAGGGCGATCAAGACCAAATTACTCGTTCTACTCTAACAGGAAATACGGGAACAATCACTTTAAGAAATTCTTATAAAATAGCTAGTCCAATGGAATTAGATCATTTAAAACAAATGACTGGAAAATTTTATAGAGATGCGGGATTTAATGTAGATCCCAAAATTTTAGGGGGGGTGGAATATCTTCATGCAAGTGGAAAAATAGGTGATTATGATATACGTTTTAGGATGGACCAAGGCAGAACAATAATACAGGTATCAGATACACTAAAAATAAGGATTTAATTCTCTACAAAACACTATGCATCAAAACAAATAACATAGCAACAATTGCACCTAAAATAAAAAATACTAACGGCAACGCCCACAAAGGGGTTTCTCCATCATTATCAGAATATCCAACCATAAACAAAAAAATTATAAAGCTACTTAATAAATCTTTCCTATGTTAACAAAAACACAATTAGAAGAAATAAGAGAATATCTAAAAAAAGCAGAAAATCCATTATTTTTCTTTGATGGAGATCCAGATGGATTATGCTCATATTTAATTCTAAAGAAATACATACAAAAAGGAAAGGGGGTGGTATTAAAATCAAAACATACTTTAGACTTAGATTTATACCATAAAATAGAAGAATATCATCCCGATTATGTTTTCATATTAGACATACCTGTAGTAGATCAAGAATTCATAGATAAGATAAACGTCCCAGTAATTTGGATAGATCATCACCCACCAATAAAAAGAAAGGGCGTACATTATTATAATCCTTTACTAACAAAACCAAAAGATAACAAACCAGTAACTTATTGGGCTAGCAGAATAACAAAAAACAAATTCTTATGGTTAGCAACCTTAGGAACAGTCTCAGATTGGCATTATCCAAAGTTTGCAAAAACATTTTCTAAAAAATATCCAGATCTACTACCCAAAACTATGAAAAAACCAGATGAAATAATATTTGATTCAAAATTAGGAGAATTAATTTTATTATTTATTTTCATATTAAAAAATACAACTTCAAAAGTTCATAAAATAGCAAATATATTAACTAAAATAGAGGATCCATATGAATTACTAAACGCAGAAACCCCAAGGGCAAAATTCATTCAAAGAGAAACTTCTAAAGTAAAAAAGGAGTATGATACTGTTGTAAAAAAAGTTTTGGCGCAAAAACCTAAAAAAAATAAATTATTTTTAGTTGAACTTCCATTGGGAAAAAATGCTTACACTAGTACAATTTCAAATCTAATGATATACAAATATCCAGAAAAAGTAATTATAATAAAAAGGCAAACAGAAGAAAGAGTAATAATGAGTATTAGAAGTACAAAAACAATAATACCCCCAATACTAGAAAACGCATTACAGGGATTAGATGGTTTTGGAGGGGGGCATGATCACGCATGTGGAGCGGGTGTTGCAAAAGAACAATTTCCAGAATTCTTAGAAAGATTTCAAGCACAGGTTAAATAGTTATTTGTAAATCTTAGCTCATTAATAAATCATCAATTTCTTTGTCACCCATTTTAGTATTAGCTTTGATAAATTTACTTTCTTTAATTTGTTCTTCGCTTTTTTCTATTCTCTCAATTAATTCCATATCTTTAATAATTAAAACAAAATTCATATATGAATATTTCGGTTTTAATTATAGCTTAGATAACAACTAGTAAGTGATAACAAATAGAAAGGTTTATAAACAAGTAAATATCAAGATTTCTAAGTAAAAAGGAGTAATAATCTAAAATGAAAACAAAAATTCAAGGAAATACAACTAAAAACGGTTTAATTGTAGGAAATTTACAAGGAGAACTAGCAGATTTTGTTGTAAGAAAATATCACGAAGAGTTTGAAGGAACTAATGCAGACTTTGACAGATCAATAGGAGAAGGAGAGGTTCTAAAACATTCAAACACAATCTTTAATAATTTTGCTAATGTTTTACTAAGACAAGAAACAGGAAATTCAACCCATATATTAACTGGTGAAGATGTTGTTCAACATTTGGATAGCATACCAGACAGAGGTTCAACTTACGCAGATACTTGCGGGATAGTAGTATTTCCGGCTGAAGGTCCAAACGAAGATCATAGACAAAGAGTTTTAAGTATTATTGGAAGAGATTCAACAAGTACACCATTAATAGTTTATGGATTAAAACCAATTAGAGATATAACTGGGAAGTATGATTTTTGGTTTGAAGAGACAGAATTTATTAAAGTCAAAGAAGCCCCATATTTACAAAGAGATGGAAAAGTTCAATATGATGAAAATTCAGGAAATCTAGTAAGTGCTAAGAAAGGAGTTTCTGTCTGGACACCAGATGCACAATCAGGACTTCGTGGGCTTTATCGGAACAGGAATGACGA
>JAIOSD010000033.1 GCA_021107835.1 archaeon | reverse complement strand
TTTTGAAGCATTGTATTCAGGAGATGTCAATATGTGTGAATCTGACAATTGTAGGAGAATCTTCAGAGAAGAACCAAATTCCGTTAATTAAAAGATGAAAAAGGTAGTATCAGTTGGGATTATACTAAAATACCAATAATATATTTGAAGTTGATTAAATAAATACAAATATTTATACAATATCAATACATATAGAAATAAAAGGGCATTACACTTATTCTAACAGCCCGGCGGGAGCAGATTTATTTTCTTATCATAATGTTTATATAATTAGTTTAAATTATTGTTAGTATGGTTCATCTTGTTGTAGGCGGGGCAGGCTATATTGGAAGCCACCTAGTTAAAAAATTATGTGATTCTAATGAAAATGTTATTGTTTTTGATAATTTAAGCTCTGGTTTTAAAGAAAATGTGGATTCTAGGGCTGAATTTGTTAAAGGAGATTTATTAAATAAAGAAGATTTTGATCAAATAGATGGAAAAATTGATTCTGTTTTTCATTTTGCTGCTTTGAAAGCGGCTGGTGAATCAATGGAACAACCTGAAAAATATTCTGAAAATAATATTACAGGGGGGATTAATCTTTTTAATTTTGCAATTTCCAAAGGTGTTAAAAATTTTGTATTTTCCTCTTCTGCTGCAGTGTATGGATATCCAAAAACAACCCCATTAGATGAAAAACATGATACAAACCCCATAAATTATTATGGTTATACTAAATTAACTATTGAAAATATTTTAAAATGGTATAGTAAACTCAAAGGTATTAATTTTGCTGCCTTAAGGTATTTTAATGCTACTGGATATGATGTTGAAGGAAAATTAAGGGGAAAGGAGATTAATCCACTTAATTTGTTGCCGATTATTATGGAAGTTGCTTCTGGACAAAGAGAAAAATTATTTGTTTTTGGAGATGATTATGATACTTCTGATGGAACCTGTATTCGAGATTATATTCATGTAGATGATTTAAGTAACGCCCATATAAAAGCTTTAGATTATATTAAAAATAATAAAAATTTAATTGTTAATTTAGGCACTGAAAGGGGTTATTCTGTTTTAGATATTATAAAATTGGCTTCTTTGGTTGTTGGAAAAGACTTGTCTTATGAGGTTGTTAGTCGTAGAGTTGGAGATCCTTCAGAGCTTATTGCTTCTTCACAACTAGCATTAAAAAATTTAGGTTGGAAGGCGAAACAAGATATGAATTCTATTTTAAAAACAACATGGGATGTTTATAATTAAAGATTCATTGTTTTTTTTCTGACAGTAATTCCCGTTTTACTTATCGTAATACCAAATATCTTATCTGGGGTTTCTGTTCCACGCATCTTTAGGATCTCTATCCCCCTTTTCCTTTGGTTTCCTTTCCTCATATGATACAACAAAAGAATACCATCTACTTCAAAATCTAAAGCTGTGGATACTATTTCTTTTCTATCTCGGTTCCCTTCATCTTGTGCGGTTAAAAGGGCAGTACACTCCCATGAATTGATAACATTAAATAATGTTAAAGCCGCTTCCTTTTTTGCTAATTCATTTGCATATAACAGTGCAAAAGAAGTAACTGAATCAATAACTATTCTTTTTATATTTTTTTGGTGCACTAAAGTATCTAAAGTTCCCCCCCCTTCTAAAAGAATTCTTTTAATTTGTTCAGGAGAGTAAGATAAGAATGTAAATAATCCTTGTTTTTCATATTTTTCTAAATCCCATCCAAATTGTAGCATATTTTCAAAGAATTTTTCCTTCATTACCTCGAAAGTTATGTAAGCAACATGCTCTTTATTTTTCAATCCTTCATATAAAAATTGAGTTGCAAATATTGTTTTTCCAGAGCCTGGTCCTCCCTCTACTAGATTTATACTTCCTTGTTTAAACCCCCCTTTTATTAAAGAATCCAATCCATAAATCCCAGATGTTGTTCTAGATTTAGAAGATATTCTTTTTCCTTTAGGGAGTTTCTTTTTTAAATCGAAGATTGTTCTTGGTTTCTTTGATTGTACTATTTTTTCTTTGATATGCTCTACTGGTTTTTTACTAGAACTAGTCTGTTTAGTAACTTTTCTTTTCACCTTCTTTTTTGCTGGTTTTTTACTAGAACTAGTCTGTTTAGTAACTTTTCTTTTCACCTTCTTTTTTGCTTTAGGCATAATTATAAAAAATGTTAGTGATATATAAAGCTTATTATAAATCTACAAGAGATCCCATTAAACCCGATATTATAGCTCTAACAACTACAAAGACTAAAATTGAAATGATGAGTAATAAGGGTAAATATTTAAACCCATCTTTTTCCCTTCCTTTTGAAATTGATCCTATAATAAATGAACCCATTGTACAAGAAAGTATTATGGAGGTTATTATATATGTATTTACAAATTCCGAAGATAGAGACGCTTTTGAAAACTGCATTATTGGAAGCGTCATCTTACTCGTAGCAGTAGAAGGAATATCTATTTGTGAAAATATATTAGCTATAACCTCTACTAAATAACTACTTAAACCATATAAAACTGGAGATCCAAAACAGATTGCAAAAAATATAAAAATAACATACATCATTACATTACTTCTTACTTTCTCATCTACTAAACTTTGATGTTTTAAATTTATAGATGTTTGATCTAACAATTTTGCCATCTCTCCCCCGCTCATTAATCCAGATGCTATAAGTTCCATGGTTTTTCTATATTTTTCAGACTTTATTCTCTTTGTTGAATTAATGAGGGCGGTTTCTACTGGAACTCCAATCGCCACTTCTTTCCCTATTCTATTTAATTCTTTAGCAAAAATTCCGAACTCTTGACGAGCACTGGATAGCAATGCTTGATCTATAGTCAATCCCGATTTTAGATTAGATGACATAATCTGCAATGCATCAGGAAGAATCGTTTCTATTGTTTTTGCATTTCTATCAACTTTTAACATCAATGGAACATAAATTAAAACCTCAACTAAAATGAATAAAACTGGCCACATTAAAAGTATAGGGATTCTTGAATAATAAAAAGTTCCTACGATAAAAGCACCACCCAAACTAACAAGTAATCCCATTAAGAGGGCAAAACCTAAATATGTCTCTGGGTTTATTTTTATATTAAGATATTTTAGGGTTTGTGTATAAGCCTCTCGCATCTTTTTTGGATAAATCCTTGCTAGTAATCTGTATATCATTCTAATAAATTAGGCCTCCTCATTTTTAACATCCCAATAAACATTAATTGAAAGAAAAATACAAATCCAAATAATCCCCAAAAAATGAATTTTGTTGTAAGAGGATTTAAACTAAGAAAAGAAGAAAGAACCATTACAAGAGTTACTCCAAGTGCTGGAATAATTACTGCAATAATCATATAAAACATTGCTAAAGGATTTAATTGAGAACCATATTTTTGAATTTGAATTAGTTGTTCTTCTGATAGGTTTGTTATACTTACTTTTATAACATCTGCCATGTTGCTTCCAGTCTTCATACCGTTTGTAATTTGCCAAAGAGTTCTTCTAAAATGAATGGATGGATTATTTTTTGCTATTTCTTCTAAAACATTAATTTGTTGACTTCCAGCATTAATCTTTCTTACTGCTATCCTAAACTGCTCTGATACCCCTCCGTAACTGGATTCGCTTATTATTGCTAAAACATTAAATAAGGGGACCCCTGAATTTAACTGAACGAGAATATTTTGAAGCGCAGGTAGAAGATTCTTCTCTATATCCCTCACTCTTTTTTTTGCCTTTAATCTGGGATACATCATTTGTTGAGAAAATATAAATAAAGATACAAAAAAAACAGCCACAAGCCCTGCTAAAATATCAATATTGAATTTAACCAAAAGAATAGAAACAATTATACTTAACATAAAAAAGAGAAATATTGTTGTAGCAATAGACATACTAATATATTCTTCTGGTTTTAATTTGATTTCTGATTGTTCTAAAAAAATATCAAAATCTTTTATATTTTTACTTATTGATCTTGCTGGTGCTAAAAAAATTCTTGATAATTTTCTAAGCAATGTTAGTGGTAAAAAAGCATATGGGATGGGCATCATTTTACTCTTTTAAGGAGTGATTCTGGATTTAAATAATAATCCCTCATTACCTTTCCCACCTCTTCAACAGTTCTTATATTGTTTTTTACCAACCAGTCCAGAATTTTTCTTTTATCTTCTAAGTTATTTTTTAATTCTGTAAGATTCATTCCTGTAAATCTGTTTAAGTCCTCAAAAAGTTTTGAAGGGGGATTATGTATGGCTAACTCATCAGTATCTTGTCTCCAACGATAGAGTATGTTTGGTTTAATACCTAATAGCTCTCCTTCTGCATCTACAAACTCTGCTATTTGTAATGCCCTTCTGATATTCTTTTTTCTATCTCTTGTCATTACAATATTAAGATTTACTGCACCCAATAGGTTTGCAGGGACCTCGATAGGAGGATTTACTAATCTTCTTATCGTCTCTGCACTAGAATCTGCATGTACTGTTGAGTAAACGCTATGCCCTGTATGCATAGCTTCAAATAAAACCTCTGCTTGATCTTTCTTTCTCATTTCTCCCAAAACTATTCTATCTGGTCTCATTCTTAATGAATTCACCAATAAATCGAGCATATTTACTTCTCCTTTTCCCTCTGGGTTTGGTTCTCTGGTTGTTAATGGGCACCAGAATAAAAACTCTGGAAGCTGTAATTCTCTAGTATCTTCAATAGATATTATTCTGTGGTTTGGAGGAATAAAAGGCATGCAAACATTTAGAAAACTAGTTTTTCCAGAACCAGTCCCCCCTGAAATAAGAATGGACAGTTCATATTGTATACATAACCAAATTAAAGCAAAAACTTCTGAAGAACATGTTTTATTTTTTATTAAGTCTGTTACAGTCCATGGGTCTCTAGCGAACTTTCTAATTGTTATTGTATGTCCTTTACTAGAAATTGGAAAAAGTACTGCGTTTGCCCTATCTCCTGTAATTAAATGCGCATCTAATAGTGGGCTTAAGGTTGTTACCTGCCTTCCTACCCTTCTTGCAATGATATTTGCAAAATTGTGTATTTGGGCTTCTGTCTTTGGTTTTACATCTGTTTCTAACCACCCATAAACCTTGTGGTATATTTTAATATTCTCGGTATTTGCTAAGATTATTATTTCTTCTATGTTATCATCTGCTAATAAGCATTCTACCTCCCCTAAACCCAACATATCCTGAATAAGAATCCCCATCAATATTTTTGAAGTTTGTTTATCAAGATTAACCAATTTCTTCTTTAAGAGCTCATAAGCAATCTCTTTAAATTTATTTTTTATATTTTCTGCTTCATTAACATCAAGTATGTCTGCACTAGATATACTTACTTTTGATATCAAATCTATCTTTATTTCCTCTAAAAAAGCTTGGGTTGCGATTCCTAATTTAGGACGATTTGCAACATACCGTTTTGTTGTATTTTCTCCACCGATTATTTTTATTCTGGTATCCATTCCTTCAGAGGTGACTAAGTAAGTTTCCATTATGTTTTGATCTTTTGTTTCTTTTTGTTTTTTTATTTCTGTTTTTGGTTTTTCTATATTTTTAGAATTCTGAATAGCTTTTTTCTTGGTTACTTTTTTCTTTTTGTTTTTTAATTTCCTTTGCATATTAATTCCGGATCACCCATCATTGGGTATTTTATTTTTATTAATCCTCTCCCTTCTAGTATAGTTGCCCACTCTTCTGCCTTTTCTTTTTGCATTTTAAACGCTTTTGCTACACTAGACAGGGGTGCCCTTTTCCTCTCTGAAATATAATTATAAAATTTATCAAAGTCAGTAATGTATATTTTTTTTGGTTGAACTGGTTTTTCTGTTTCTTCTTCCTTTTTTTCTTCTTCTATTTCTTTTTTCTTTTTTGGTTTTATAAAAGTGAAAATGGTTTGAATTACAATAAAAAAGGCAGATATTACATAAACATATAGCTGTCTAGTTAAAAAAGAGGCGATTCCTCCTAAAATTATGAAAAGTATAAATAAGAAAACTTTTAGTCTCCCTTTCTTCTTTTTTGGTTCTGGTTTAATTTCTTTTTCTACTTTCTTTTTTTCTTGAGCTTGTTCAAAAGGTTTTCTCTTTTTTGGTTTTATAAAAGTAAAAATGGCTTGAATTACAATAAAAAAGGCAGAGATTACATAAACATATAGATGTCTAGTTAAAAAAGAGGCGATTCCTCCTAAAATTATGAAAAGTATAAGCAAGGATATACCAAAATTATTTCTCTTTTTTTGTTGAATTGGTTTTTGTTTTTTAGCAATAAATAATTTTTCTTTTGGTATTTCTTTTTTCTTTGGAATTTCTTCTTTTTCTTGAATTGGTTTAAATGTTTTTTTCTTTTTTGGTAAGTATTCTATTTTTCTTAGTTTTTTAACTTCTTTTTCCTGTTTTTTAATTATAGGTTTTAATTCAGAAAATCCACTTACCACTAAACTCCTAGGCCATTTTTTTTCTAAAAGAGCGTGTCTTATCTCTCCTTCTTTCATTCCTTTTTCTCTTGCATCAACTATAAAAGTTTTAAGAATTTTTAATTGGTTTTCCTTTCTTGGTTTTTTTATTTTTTTCCTACTACTTACTCTTTTTGGGATTTTCTCTTTCACTTGTTTTTTTCTTGAAACTCCCTTCTTTTGCTTAGAAATAGATTTTTTTCTCATTCTCTTTTTTGCCATGCTTAAATTTGAATTTCTCCTTTATTAAAGGTTACGCTTACTTGATTTGTGATTATAATAATCTTGGAGTCCCATTGAGAAAAATCCCTAAGTCTGTAAAGTTAATCTCATACAATCCTGTTGGATAATTTAGGGTTTGTTGTCCTTCTGTGCATGAAATATTTGTACTGAAAGTAGAGTTTGCAGTTACAGTTCCAACCTCAACTTCGATACATTTCTCACATTTTCTTCCAAAATAAATCCATACATTGTTTGGATTTCCTGATAGGGCTACTTTAAATTTATTCTCAAACTTATAATCTATTACGTCTGCTTCAAGATAATCACTAATCCCGTTTGATCCTGTAACTTTTAGCTTTAATATAAACTCTCCTGTATGGGATTCAATCCATTCTATTCCTTTTTTATCCACAATATCATCTGGGAAAACTAAACTTACATTTGCTGTATTATAAGGTGTTCCAGGATAAATAGTTAGAATAGTAGATCCCTTCTTATTCAAATGGGTGTATCTTAAATTATTTGGTTTAACTATTAATGGTATTTTTTCCGAATTAGAATAAACTAAACTCTTGTTAAAGGATATTTCTGTTTGATCTTCTTCAATAAAAGCTATTAATTCATCTATTTCTGCGCTAAATTCGTTTCCATATGAACTAAATTCTGGATTAATTCTTTCTGATATTGTTATTATAGTCCTTCCATCAAGGAGGGCCCTTTCTAAAGTGTATGTCATCCCATTATCTATCCCCGAAATAACTTCTTTCAAAGAATTATCTAGTAAAGAAACCCTTTCTAAGGATCCAGATTCTAAGATTCTTAAATTTGATTGCTGAAGAGCTGTGGAAACCAAAAGAGACAGGAATAGAACTAACATAACCAAAAAAAATCCGCTAAGTGTAAAAAAAACCCCTTTTATATTAGCCATATTTCATACCTCAAACTACAATAATCTTCATTTGTTGAAAAAAATGCTTTTGCACTTGCTACGGTTCCTTCATCTGGAGGTTCCCCGCCTACCTCAAATTTACAGGGCTTTCCATCACCTGTTCCTTTGATATTCATTTTGTATTGAGAATGTAAATTATTATCAATATAATCTGATATTTCTTGTGTGTTTATATCCTCATCAAAATACCCTTGATATTCCATTATTGTTATCATATCTGATCCTGTTTTTATTAGTTGTAAATTTGAAAATGGGTCTTGAGATTTTCTTACTACAAAAAAACTTGATGCAAATAGGATAGCAAATACTACAACTAATGCTATTGCAACATCTAATGTAAAGATGAATGCTTTTTTATTCTTGGAGTCCAAATTCCAACATTGCCTCTTTTTCATTGTATATCACGTATCTTCTTATAACCACCTTTGGCACACCTATCTTATCTATCCCCATTGCTATTTTTGGATCAAATGCCCCCCCATCTATACGGGTTAAATTAAAATAAAAATCATAAGATTCTATATTTAACTTTTTTTTGGCAAGATCATAATCTAAATCTGTAAATTTTGAAAGTTTATGTTCATCTAATACATTTGGTTTATATGCCAGCCCAATTATAGTAAGGGGGGGGAGATCTTCCTCCGAGTAATAATCCCATGAAGAAGGTTTTCCTGGATATTTCGTTAATAAATCTGAAATATGGTATGCTTTGATTAACTTTGTATTACAATCTAGTTGTTTATCAATCTTTCCTATATAATTGTTCCAGGCAACCATTACTGTTGCAATAATAATCCCAAAGATCATGATTGCAATAAATAAGTCTAGTACTGCAACTTGTCCTCTTTTATTTTTATTATATCTCTGGGTGTTCAACATTTTCCAAAATTACAAGTCCATTTTCGTTTTTTATTAAGATATCTCCATAAAGTTGTTTATAGCCAGTTACTGCTGAAAAATAGCAAGTAACATCCCCCCCCTGTTCTGGATGAGCAACTAAATAATAGGCAGTTGAGATTAAATCTATCAGTACTTCTGAAAACTCTTTCTCTGGGTCGCTTGTGTAATTTACTAAAAAATCTGCAAAATAGAAATTTTTTCCATCTCCATACTCCCAATAGGCAATTGCAATGCCATTATTGCTTGGGGGGCCTATATTTGTATGGTGTGCGATCTGGGTAAATCCTGTAGCGTTGATATTCGCCAAATATGGTGCTTCCTCAAAACTTAATTGATCTCCTTCGGCCAGACTAAACGCTTCATCTGTTACATCTACCACTACGTTGGGCTGAGAAGGGTATCCAGTCACCCAAGTACCTGCTTGGTAAAGTGTTACATCAAACATTTCATGAGTATTATCTGCATTGCACCAGCGAGAAGTATTTGAAAAATTCCCTGGCAGCCATGACTTAGAACAAAAAACATGTTCTGAAAGAATTAGGGCGTTTCCTTGAGAAACCCATTCCCCCAATAATTGGATGTATTCATCTGCGTAATGATCTGAATTCATTGTTGGATCTTCTAAATAGATTGTATTATAATTATCTAAATGTTCCATCAAGTTATGAATATCATTTTCTATTGTGGGATTTATCCAGGCCGTTCCCTCTACTCCACAATCAGTCCCCCCTGAAACATCTGTAAAGCAAGTTTTATACCATGCAGGATCCGGATCTAATTCGGCGTTTACTTGATTGTAAAACTCTATTGTTGTTGGTCCCATTCCTGAAGCAAGAAAAGCTATTCTTGGAATATCCCCATATTCTTCTAATTCTTCTAGGCCTTCTACACTTATTAGGCTTGAATTAAATGTTGTAATCAAAAAGTTGGTTGTTGTTCTTACTTCTGTTCCTGGTCCGGCTATATAAACTGAATTAATTAAATTTGCAATTTTTAAACATTCGCTTCTTTTTTCTATATAATCTTCCATGTCATAAAGCTCTCTTTGTTGATTTGTGGCGAAAATAGCAATTAACAAAAATGTGAATAATATTATTCCTACTCCAATTAGTAATCCTGGAGTTGCTTGTCCTTTATGATTTTTCAATATATACATAAATTATTTCCCCTGCCTCTTCTATTACTTCTACTTTCATTTTGAAATCTCCTTTTTCTGTAGGTATTGTTCCCCTTACTTCTCCTATTGTATTATAATGGAAATCTGATTCTCCACCAGAACTGGAAACTGTTATAAGAATTTCATTTCCCAACACACTTGTTTCTTTCACTCCCCCGGGTAAGGAAATCCAAACATAATCTCTGTTCCCAGGTCCAAGTGCGTAGAGTGTATCTGCTGTTTTTCCCAGAGTTTGTACAGCATCTTCTAATTTTTCTACTTTTACATGTTGGGCAGAGTAATAACTAACATAATTAAATAAAGGAATTAGTACAACTAATAGTACTCCAACAAGAATCATATACTCCATTGCCGCTTGCCCCCTTTTCATGCTATTAATTTGAAATAGGGGTATAAATACCTTGTTATTTTTGTTAGTTGATAATAAAAAAGTTTATAAAGGCGTAACCTTAAATTTAATTAAGATAAAATTATAATTAAAAGAGGTGATTTAATGAGAGAAAAAAAAGGACAAGCAGCTATGGAGTTTTTGATGACCTATGGATGGGCAATACTAGTTGTTTTGATTGCTATTGGAGCATTGGCTTATTTTGGTGTGTTAAACCCAAGTAAATTCCTTCCAGAAAGTTGTACAATTGGTCCTGGTATTGGCTGTGATGATTTTAAAATAGTTGAAGACGGAACAACAACACTATTGATTAGAAATGGGATGGGAGAGGGTCTAACAGCAGTTACGGTTACATTAGAAGCCGCGTGTACTGGATCAGTAACAATAGCAGATGGCGCGCAAGAAACGTACACCTGTGCAGGAACAGCAGGAACAGCAGGCGATAAATATAAACAAGATATATCTTTTGCTTATACGGCAGGAGATTTACCGCATTCAAAGACAGGTACGTTAACTGCAAAGTATGAATCTTAAATTTTTCTTTTTCTTTTTTTTAGTTTAAACTTCAGAAAGTTTAATCATCTAATAGTTAGTTTTTTAAATAATTAGTTTTAGTTAATTTTATGGCAAAGAAATTTTATATCACTACAGCAATTGATTATGTTAATGGTAGGCCCCATATAGGGCACGCATATGAAAAAATAATAACAGATATTATTGCTAGGTGGAAAAGGCTTAAAGGTTTTGATGTTTATTTTCTAACTGGTACAGATGAGAATGCACAAAAAAATGCTCAGGCTGTAAAAGAAAAAGGAGTTAAATCTAAAGATTTTGTTGCTAAGAATTCTAAAGAATTTGAAAAACTTTGTGAAGAATTAAATTTGTCTAATGATGATTTTATTAAAACTACTGATTCTAAACATGTTAAAGTAGCACAAGCAATTTTTAAGAAAATATTTGATAAAGGGGATATTTACAAGAAAAAATACTCTGGTTTGTATTGCCTGGGTTGTGAGGCTTTTTTAACAGAAAGGGATTTAGTAGAAGGGAAATGCCCTGAGCATAATAAAGCTCCAAAAATTGTTGAAGAAGAAAATTATTTCTTTAAGTTGAGTAAATATGAAAAAGAAATTTTAAGGCTTGTTTCTAGTAAAGATTTTATTATTCCAGAAGGATTTAGAAAAGAGATAGTTAATCGAATAAAACAAGACGGTTTGAAAGATATATCTGTTAGTAGACCGGGGTTATCTTGGGGTATTGATGTTCCAAACGATAAAAAACACAAAATTTATGTTTGGATTGATGCTTTGAGTAATTATATTTCTGCTTTAGGTTATCCTAGTGGTGTGAAGTTTAAGAAATATTGGCCTGCAGATGTACATGTAATTGGAAAAGGAATAAATTGGTTCCACTCTGTTATTTGGCCAGGTTTGTTAATTTCTGCGGGGGTTAAATTACCTAAAAAAATTTGGGTTCATGGTTATTTAACTTTTAATGGTCAGAAAATAAGTAAGAGTTTAGGAAATGCTATTAATCCTTCTGAGATTATTTCTAAATATGGTGTTGATCCTACAAGATATGTTTTGATTAAAGATATTCCATTTAATCAAGATGGGGATTTTTCTGAAGAAGCATTAAAAGATAGGAATAATAATGAATTAGCTAATGATCTTGGAAATTTAGTTAGTAGGACCTTAACTTTATGTGAGAAATATCCTTATTGTGGAAATGATGATGGTTTGTTTAAATCTTTGAACTTAGTTAAGATTGGGAATTACTTTGATAGTTTTGAAATTCATTTGGCTTTAGAAGAAATTTGGAAGTTTGTTAGAGCTTCAAATAAATATATCAATGATAAAGAACCTTGGAAAAATGAAGATTGTCGTGAAGTTGTGTTGTATAATTTGTTGGAAGCTTTGAGAGTAATTTCTGTTTTATTATCCCCTTTTATTCCAGAAACTTGTGAGAAGATTAATAAGCAACTTGGGGTTAAAGCTGGGGATTTGAAAACTGTTAAATTTGGTTTGGTTAAAAAGTATAATGTTAAAAGAGAAGGGGTTTTGTTTAAAAAAATATGATATCAATAGATGATTTTGGAAAGGCGGATTTGAGGGTGGCTGAAATACTTGAAGTAAAAGATCATCCAGATGCAGATAGACTTTTTGTTTTGAAAATTAAGATTGGTTCTGAAGAGAGACAATTAGTTGCTGGTATTAAAGGGCACTATTCTAAAGAAGAGTTGGTTGGGAAAAAAATAATTGTTATTGTAAATTTGGAACCTGCTGTTTTACGAGGTGTTAAAAGCGAAGGAATGTTATTGGCTGCTTCTGAAGGCGATAAAGTAGTTTTAGTTACAGTTGATAAAGATATAGAATCTGGTTCGAAGTTGAGTTAATGGTTTGGATCGGATTTGAAATAAAATGGTCCCACCAGGATTTGAACCTGGGATCTTTCGAGTATCAGTCGAATGCGTTAACCAGACTACGCCACGGGACCGTAGTATGGGTGGAATAATTTAGTTTTATAAATCATTTGGTTTTCAATTTTTTTACTAGAAGTTAGCTTGCCATAGACCAGCGCCAGATATTTAAATAAAAACTCCCCTATAGATGTATGCAAAGAAACTTATCCATAGAAAAAAGTTGGAGGAAATATCCAAAAGAAAAGAGATTATTAATGCCTGAAAAATTGGGTTTTAGTCCATCAGACATAAAAAGAATAAGAAAAATAAAAGATCCAGAAAGAAGACTTATTGCCTCTGCCAAATTACAATTCGAGTTATTTAATAATATCCATTCTGACATTACTGCATGGATTGCAGGATATTGTAGCGAATCAGTAATAAGACAAAAATTTGGTTCTGCAAAAAAATTACTAAATAGGTTTAGATGTTCTGTTCTTGTAATATTGATAAGGATATTTCTCAATCATGGTCTGATATAAAACGAGAAATAACCTTGCCGGATATAACTTCTTTAGATCTTGCTGAAGAAACTGGGATTCATATTGGAGATGGAAACTTGTATGTTTATACAGATAAACATAGTCATTCAAGTTATCGATATTGTATTAGTGGAAATTTGACGGATGAAGTAGTATATCATGAATTACACATACTTCCTTTGTTGAAAAAATTATACAATATTGATGCCAAGTGTAAAAAAAGAATGGGCAAAAATAGCATTGATACGGTTATGAAATCAAAGACAATTGTTGAATTTAAAACAAAAAAATTAAATCTGCCTATAGGTAAGAAAAATCCAATATTTATCCCAAAACACATAGAGAAAGATAATGAATTAGCTAAGAGATGTTTAATAGGTATTTTTGATACAGATTTTACAATAAATGATGATTTAGCATTGGTTGGTAATTTGTCCTGCAAACAATTATTGATACAAATTAATAAAATATTGAATACAAGTAAAATAAGAAATACCTTCAAATGGTGCAACTCTTATGGAAGGATAAGAATATTGAAAGAAGATACTGCTAAAATTGTTAAAGAATGGAGATTGAATAATATAAAACATACTTCAAAATTTGATCTAGTGAAGGAATATAAAAAACATATACCTTATTCCACCACTGCAGAAAGATTAGCGGTTTTACAAGGGGCTATTGAATTTGAAGAATTGCAAGGTATTTGTAAAAAAAGAAAGCGCCTCGGGTCGGACATTCAGAATCCCCCTTGTGAGAAAATTCATTTGAACCGACGACCCCGTGGTTAACAGCTTCACGTACTATTTTTTTAGTATCACGTGCTCTAACCAGACTGAGCCACCGAGGCATAAAAGAAATGAGAATTTAAGAGCTTTATAAAATTAACTGATTAAGGAAGGAACTTTTCAGGATGTTTTAGCTTATTTGGAAGATATGTATCAATAACGTAATTCAATCCCCAAACAGCCAAGGCCTGTTGCTCTGCACGAGTACCCATTTTTTGCATCTGTTTTAAAGCTTTTTGCCATTCCTTATGTTCTCTAACGAAAGGATCATTATTGAGAACATCTTTTATCTTTTTCTTATCTACCTCTTTTAATGGATGTGTGGGAAGCTTATAATCTTCAACATCTTGAGGAGTTACGCCTAAAAATCTTGCCTGTGGAACACAAAAATATTTGTTGATATGAGCAGCGTTTCCACTACCAACCTTGAGAGTTCGATATATAGACATATGGCCATAGGGATCATTGTCAGCAAATACATATACAGGGATTTTTTTATCATCTGCTAATCTTCTAATAAATCTTCTGCAAGCTCTTGTTGGAACACCCCCCATAGAGATTAAGATACAATTTGCTTTTTTCCAATAATTATGTTTTACTAACCTTTGGAACATACCTGCTGTTTCTATTGCTAAAATAAATTTTGCATCTGTTTCAAATTTTAATTGTTCTACTGAAGAAGGAATTGAATAAGCACCTGAACCAAATTTTGTACAATCAATTTTAATTTCTTTTCCAGTTGTGGGATCCTTATCAATAACTATTAGTTTTCCTGCTATGTCTCCCCCTTTTTCTTCAGGTATAAAACCCAATTGCTCTCGATTAACTAAAAACATAGCTTCAATATCGTCCATTACTGCATCTGATTCTGGTTGTTCCTTGAATCTAGCATCTCCCCAGTTTTTAGAAACATAATATGCTTCTCTTTTCGTAGCCATATCATTCCCTTCCACTACTTCTTTTGATAAAGCCATCATTTTTAGAGTTTGAGCAAAAGATTTTATGGTGTTCACTGTTAAGGCCCTTACTTTCTTAGCACCCTTTAATTCAAAGTAACCTATTTTTGGGTCATAATTAACATTACTTAATCCCCTAATTGGGATAGAAAATTCTGGCTTTTTCTTTTTGTTTATCTTTGTATGAACTTTTCTTGCAGTTTCCTTTATTTTTGTTGTTACTTCACTCATAGTTTTCTAGACCTCTCTAAATAATCTTTCAGATTCTCATTAATTATTTTTTCATCTTTATCTTTTAGAGCTAATATTTCTTTTAGTGCCTCTCCAATTACTGGAACGTATTTTTCTAAGTAAGATCTCTTTTTTGCTTCATCTTTTACTTTTCCTTGTTTTCTAACATATTTTCCTAATTGTCTTCCGCATTCTTGTACTGCTAATTTTATTTCTTTTATAATTTCAGGATAATGGGCTATAGATTCTTTTGATTCTGAAGTGAATGGGACCCAAACAGAAGCCATGTGGACTGCTATAACCAACGGACCAGTTGGAAGATTTCCATTAGACTGATGTAACCCATATTGTTTCCATTTTGTTCTTGTTACAGATTTTGATATTGAGCAAGCTGATTGTTGATATTGTAATGGAACTTTATTTGCGAATCTTATTAGTTCTGCATTTGTTTCTCTGTTTAGGGATCCACCATAAGCCAAACCTGCTTCAATTATGAAGGGATTTCCCCTATAAACTGCTGCAGGTCTTGTTACAGTTACAAAAAATTCAGCATCAAATTCTTTTTTTAGAGATCTTTTTAGTAAATCTTCTCCGATTGGGGAGAGACAATCTGTTTGTGGGGAAACAAATTTTGTTTTTCTTATAGTTTGAAGCAAATTATCTGCTTCTTGTTTAGCAATTCTTGTTGGCCTTGCGTTTGTATTAATATTTGCTTCGGCACATATTTTCTTTGCTGTTCCTGCGCCAATCCTTGAAAAGTCTGTTGTCAAGAAAGCTTGTAAAGTTCTTGATTTTGTATTTTTTAACATATTAATTAAAATTCCTAATTCAATTCCATCTGGATGTGGTTTGATTTCTTTTGATTTTGCGGGCGGATGATTTGTAGCTCTTGGATAAACAATTGTTGTTCCGTCCGGCTCGATTAAGGTTAATTTTGCATGTGGATTTGAAACTGCAGTGTATTTTATGTATTCTGAAACTGAACGCTTTCCCCTTTGGTATTTCCCTTCCATTTCTATTATTATTTTTGTCCCATGTTCTTTATTCCATTCAACTTCTTCTGCCCTTGTTATTTCAGGTTCGTTTTTTTGAGTATCAAAATGAAGTTCGCAATAATAAGCTGGCTTATTTTTTGAAATCTTTGAAGTTATTTTTGCTGGTTTCCCCGTTGTTAGTTGCCCATATAATACAGATGCACTGACCCCAATTCCTTGTTGCCCCCTTCCTTGCATTAAAGTGTGAAACTTAGAACCGTAAAGTAATTTTCCGAAAATTTTTGGGATTTGTTCCTTTACTATCCCCGGTCCATTATCTTCAATTGTTACTTGAAATCTTTCTTGAGTGGTTTGTTTTATTTCTACTTCTATGTTTGGGAGTATATTTGATTCTTCACATGCATCTAATGAATTGTCAACACTTTCCTTTACAGTTGTCGAAATTGCTTTTAATGGAGAGTCAAAACCTAATAAATGCCTATTTTTTGTAAAAAACTCTGAAATAGAAATCTCTCTCTGCTTTTTTGCTTGTTCTATAGCATGATTCATTTCTAATTTATTTTCAGATAATTTTGTTTGCATCAGTTGAGAACTTTAGAATGAGTTTATAAATTTTCCTGTAAATCTAATTGTTTTTGTATCCAATGATATGCATTATTATGTGGCGCACCATTTAGAATTATTTCTGTCCCTCTTCTTGCCAAATAAACATCCTCTTGTTTTCCGATTATTGCCACTGTTTTTCCATACACTTGTATTTCGGTGTTTGTCATCTTCTCTAGCATTCTTTTTGCTTTTCCATCTGTTCCAATTACCCTAGCTTTTAATCGTTCTTCTGCTTTTTTTGATTTTCCTGAGAAATCATGTATATTTATTAAATCTAAAACAAATTCTTCATTCATTAATTTTAATGCAACTTCTGGATTAAATCCCCTACCGATTGCTTTAACTATGTCTTTTGTTTTAATTACTTTTAGAGAATCTTCGCCTTGTATTTGGACATCTCCTTCTTCAGAACTTACATTTATTTTTGTTTTAGTTTTTGTTTGTATTTTTCTCTTTGTTGAACCTTTTTCTCCAATTAGAACAGCTATTCTCTCCTTAGGAATTTTTATGTCTTCCTGCATTTTTAGAACTCTTCAAATTCAGATAATTGTTTTAGGAAACCTCTTTGTTTTAACCATTGAACTTGGGTCCGGTTATATTTCCAGAGGATATCGCATTTTATATCTCCTCCAAACTCCCAAGGTTCTATTAGTACTATATCTCCTGCCCTAACCCATAATGATTTTTTCAATCTTCCTGGTATTCTTGCTAACCTTGTTTTTCCATCTAAGCAAGCAACATTCATTCTTGATCCGCCTAATCTTTGAGTTACTGTTCCAAGAACTTCCTTTCCCTTTGGAGTTCTAACTCTAATTGGAGCATCTGCTGCTGGGGCGCCTTTAACATGTTTTTTCTTTTTTGGTTTGTGATATACCATAGAATTAAGGGTAAAAAGTTGTTTTATAAAGGTTTTTCTTTTAATCTTAGTAATACAGTGAGTCTATAAATTCTTTTTCCAACTTGTTTATCTTCTCCTACTAAAGAATTAGTTATTTTCGTTTCCCCGTCAAACTTTTTTTTAAATTTTTTGGCTAGTGAAAATGCTGCTCTTGAAGAACTAACTAAAACATCTAAACCTTCTTTTCTTTTGAATTCATCTGTTATTTCTGCACCATCTATTTTTAGAGATTGCTTAACAAAAGAATAGACTTTTTCATTAAAAGGTCTTATTTGTACTTTTGCTTGATATGGCTTTTGGGTTATGTATTTTTTCATTCTATCTGATAAACTTGTGCATGGGGTATGCTTTTAATTTTTATTATATTTTCCTTTGTAATTAATCTATGTTTTAATGCTAATTTTATTGCTTTTTTCCCAACTATGTTTAGATTTATTGCATTTTTCATTAATTCATAAGTTTCTTCATCTGATAATTTATCCCCTTTGTAAAATCTTTCAGTAATTTCTAGAATTAACTTTCCTTGTGAAAAAGTTTTTCCGATTAAATCTTCGTCACAAATTGCTACTACATGTCTGTCCTTTGATTGGTGTATTTTTACATACATTATCCATGGTAACCTAATTTAGATTCTTTTTTTGTTTCTTTTGCCCAAGCGTTTATAATTTGCTTTAAATGTTCTATTTGTTTCTTTTTTATGGTTGGCCATTCTTTCCAAAACTTTTTAATAAAATTTGCAGATTCCTCGTCAGATAATAACTCAAATAATAAACATTGTTGGTAAAGGGATGCTACTTTTTTATAAAACTGGAATATTTTCTCTTTTGTTGGATTGTCTAACCCATTTACAGTTATCATAGAATATACTGAACCTGGATTTGGGTTTACTACAGCATCAAGAGCTTCTAGAAAACTTCTTAGTTTCCCTGCGATAACCCTTATTATTGCTTTTACTGGGCGTCCAGATCTGTTTTCTTCTAATGCCCTTATTTCAAATTCTTCGTCTAACTTTGTGAAACTTGGTAACTTGTATTGTTTGATTAAATTATTATAATCTTGCTCTATTGTATCCATTTTTTATACCTTTGATTTTATTGGGTGTTTTGCACCGCAAGCAGTACACTTTAACATTAATACTGGACCTTCTTTTACTATTTGTGTATCTGGCTTTGAACATTCCTTGCAGATAACAAACTCGTTTGCATATTTTTTAATCTTTTCGTTTATTATTTTTGCGCTTATTTTTCTACCGAGCGATAATCTTTGTCCAACTATAATCCCTGGGGTTGCTAATTCCCTTAAGAGATATTTTAATAAATGTTTTGCATCCCTTCTTAATGCAGTAACTATTTGTTGGAAATTTGTTATTATTGTTTTATTTCCTTCTATATGGCCTGTTACCTTTGGAAGCTCAAATCTTTCTTTTGATTGTATTCTTTTTGGTAATTTTTCCTGTGCCCTTTCTAATAGTTTTTCGTATTCCATTATTCTATTAATTTTATTCTTCCAGGTTTTATTTCAAAGATTTCCCCTTCTTTTAATAACTCTTGAATTAAATTATTGGTAGTTTGTTCATCCAAATTTACTTCTATTGCTATCTGGGTTATTTCTACCCCTTCTCCTGAATCACTCTTTTCTATAACATTTAAAAGCTTTTGCCTTTCATTCGTTGATCCATCTTCTATTACTTCTTCTTCGATTGTTGGTGTTTGTTGTTGTTCTTGTGAAGTTTCTTGAACAGTTATTTCTTGTTGCTTTCTTTCTCCATATTCTTTCATTAATTCTTTTTTTCTTAGTGTTATCCACTCGGGTTTGTCTAGTTTTTTCATAATTTCAGAAACTAAATAAATTTGATTGTTATATTGCTTTACCCTTGCTACTGTTAGAACAACATCCCCAATTTCTATATCTTCTAATATTTTTGTATCTTCATTCCACGCCTTTATTTGTATATTTTCAGAACCATCATCTAATGTTAGCGAAATATAAGTAGAATCTTCGTTTTTATATTTTGAGATTATATTTGCAACAATATTTACTCTTGAAACTTTTTTGTCTTTTACAGTAACATAACTTGGAGTCCACTCTCCTTCTGGGTTAATATATTCTCCATTAGTTAAGTCAGATATCCATACCTTGTATGCTGTTTGTCTTATTTGTGCTTCTGCCATTTTTTTGATTTGGAAATGTTCTTTAGTTTAAATAGTTTTTGAGAGGATTTATTAATTAAATCTTTTGAATATAGCCCCTTTTAGGTTCAAATAAATCACCAGAACGCTTAAGTTTTTCGATTATATCTTCCACTTTATCTTCGGATACTCCTTTTTCAATTGCTTCTGTGGAAATATCTTCTATTGCAATACTTTTTCCTTTTTCTTGTTCTAAATTACTTATTATTTCTTTTATTATAACTATTTTGTTCCTTTCTGAAGAAGGCATAGAAGTGGAGAATCTATCAATATCTATTTGTCCGGTTTCTTGATCCATTCCTATTTGAGTCAAACAAAATTTAGTTAGATCAATCGCTAGTTTTGCATCTTCTTTTGTTACTTTCATGGACAACCTTAGTTTAGCAGATGCTTCTGATAATCTTACAATAGCTTCTAACTGTCTTGCAGAAATTGGAATTGATCTTACTCCCCCCTCCCCTACTTGAGCAGTATTTCTTAAGGTAACATAAAAATCTTGAATCTCTCTTGCTGCGACATCAGACATTTTTGGCTTTATGTTCTTTTTTGCATATGCGATATACTTTTTCATTAACTCAGGTTCAACTAATTGCTCTGATGACTCTTTTTCCCGATGAATCTTTAGTATGTGCCCAGCTATTTTTTCGTCTGTATCTCTATTTGGCAAGTCTCTTATTGGAAAAATTAAATCAAATCGGTTAATCAAAGTTGGTGGAAGATCAATTTGTGCAGGGATTGGTGTATATGGATCAAATCGAGATAATTTTGGATTTGCAGCAGCTAAAACTGTTGTCTCGGCACGTAAAGTTGCCTGGATGTTAGCTTTTGAAATTGTAACTGTTTGTTGTTCTAGTGCCTCATGTAAGGCACTTCTATCTTCGGTAGTCATTTTATCTAATTCATCTATTGCACAAATACCATTGTTTGCTAAAACCATTGCCCCTGCCTCTAAAGACCATCCCCTTAACACCTCATCTTTTACAACTGTGGCGGTCAACCCTGCTCCAGAGGCACCTTTTCCTGAAATATATCTTGCTTTTGGCGCATATTTTGAAATGAATTGTAAAAGCTGAGATTTTCCAGCTCCAGGATCTCCAACCAATAAGATATGTATATCTCCCCTCCTTGCAACCCCATCGGTCATTATTTTTCTAGTTCCACCAAATAACTGAAGAAGCAATGATGCTTTAATTTCTTTATATCCATAAATAGAAGGTGCTATAGCTTTTGTTAATTTTTTGAAGAGATCTTTATCTTTTGACATTACTTTGATTGTCTCTAATTCTTCTTCTGAAATATCTAATTCTTCAAAAGCCTCTTGAATTGGTTCAATATTATTTGCCTCTAGTGCCAATTCAAAATTTCTTGATTGTGCACCAGTTCTTAGAATAATTGGGACCTCTTTTAGAATTCCGATTACTCTAACTTTTGTTCCAGGAGTTGTTTTTTGTTCCATTCTTGGTTCTACTAAGTCATCTTGTACAAACACTTGCAATCTTTTTGGTTGAGAGCCTCCCTCTAACATATCTGGAGATTCCTCTAAAATGATTCTTTGTGCGTCTATCATCTCCTTCTTTAATAATTTAAAATGCCCTTTTCTACCACAGCTACATCTTGTTGGTTCTTTGAATGCTTGATCTATTTGTAGAATTGAAAGAATATTTCCACAAGTTGGACATTCGAATTTTGCTGAAATAACTTGCGGTCTTACATCTGAAGCTTGTCTTACTATCCCTTCTACTGCAATGAGATTATCTAGATCTATACTTCTTATATTTCTTATTGGTCTCGTTTGAGAGTTGGGTATGTTTATAAAATGTATATTGAATGTCTTTTTTCCTGGAAGTTCTAGTTGATCTATTGCTAATTCTGCATTTTGTAAAGATTCATATGGTTCATTTAGGAATTGTTCTGATAATTCAACATCAAATTTAGATAATTCTAGAAAATCTATAATTATGGCTTTTGAACCTTTTTTTAAAGCGGCATGAATCTCTTTAGTATATACTGTTTCTATAAACTCTTTAAATCGCTCTATTTGATCTATTGCGTCTTTTGGCAATTTGTTTTATCTCCTTCTAAATAGGGGTTGTATCCCTATTTATAAATCATTTTGCGGTGTATGGCAAGCTATAGATTAATCCCCCTAATTTGTAAACAATAGATAGTATAAAACATTATATGTAAGAAAAAAGAAGAATAAATTATTTTAATTTTTTTAGATTAGAAGCCAACTTAGTGATTGCTTCTTTTAGGGCAGTTTCTGATTTTGTGCCAGTACAAACTATCTTCCCATTGCTAAATAATAGAAATGTTGCCCTTGTACTTGGTAATTTGTATACTAGTCCAGGAAATTGTTCTGGTTCATATTCTGAGTTTTCTAGTTTCATTGCTAACTCATTTAGATTTAGATCCATACCAATATCCCCAGATGCAACCATATTTTGCACTGTTATTTTTGGTTTGATTGTTATTTTTACTCCAATTTTAGCAACTAATTTAATAATTTGATTTATAGATTCCCTCACTTTAGCGAGAGATCTTGCCCCTGTTGATACTACTTTCCCTGAGCTGAAAATTAAAGCAGTAGTCTTTGGTTCTCTTATTCTCATCACTAACCCTGGAAATTGTTCTGGATTGTATTCTGTATTTGGTAATGTCTCGGCTAATTTTATTAAATGAATATCATGCTCTAAAGAAGTTGAACAAACGATATTAACTATTTTAACAGTTTTCTTTGCCATTTATAATTCCCCCTACATAAAAAGTTAGTTATAAAGGGTAATGGAAAAGTATTTAAGGCTTTATAACTGGGGTGTTGTTATTGGTTAGGAATTAATCTCAACACAAATCATAAATTCTTTGTTTTTTATCTTTATTTTCTCTTTAATTGGATAAGATTTTTCTTCAGAAGCAAATTCTTTAGCGCCAACTTTGTTTTTTATGATTTCTTGCCATTTAGAGATATTAATTTCTGAAACAATTGCTAGATTTATTGTATCTTGTTTCTTTAGTTTTTGCTCTTTCCTTATGTCTTGAACCCTTCTCATTAATTCCCTTGCAAAACCTTCTGTTTCTAATTCTGGAGTTAAGTGGGTTTCTAAGATTACTTTTCCTTGTGAGAACTCTGCTGAAGTTAAATTCTTCGGAAGTTCTTCTTTTACTATTATATGTTTATTTGTTAGATTAAAAGTACTTACAAATGTTGAATTGTTTTTATATATCTCTTGCATTAATTCAGGAGTTAAATCTTTTAATATAATCTTAGAATCTTGCTTGAAATCCTTCCCTATCTGTGATTTATTTGGTTGTATTTCTATTTTAGCATCTTTTGATTCCTTTTCATAAGAAATTTTTTTAATATTTAGTTTTGATTGTATAGTATCTTTCATAGATTTCAAAGTTCTTTCTACTGCGGGATTTCTAGAAATTACTTTCATTTCTTTTAGTGGCCACCTTACACCTAATTTAACTTTTTCTCTTGCTGCCAATCCCGCTTGTCTTATTTGGTCAGAAAGATTTACTTCTTCTTCTAGTAATTCATTTATTTTTGTTTTATCGTGTTTAGGCCAGTTATAAAAAGATAAAGATTCGTTTTCTAAACCATATCTTTCTTTCAACTCCAAGTACATCCTCTCTGTTATAAATGGACAGATAGTTGAAAGCATTTTAATTAATTCAAATAAAACATGGTAAATAGTAGAGAGTACTAATTCTGGTTCTTTATGGATTTTATTTCTGGTGTATTGTATATATTTTCTACTTAAATCCAAAAATAATTTTTCTAACTCTCCGGGAACTTTATTTATTTCGTAAAATTCGTAATATTCTGTAACTTTCTTTATTGTTTTGTTTAATCTAGATAAAATATATTTTTCTTCTAATCCCAAATTTTTTGGTTTTTTGGTTGGATCTATTTTTAAAGCATTAGAATATTCTATTAAATAGTTGTAAACATTCCAAAGGACTAAAAGGGACCTATTTTTATTTTTTAATTCATCCCAAGAAAAATTTACATCCTCTCCAGGCTCTGAAGAAAACAAATAGAATCTCATTGAATCGGATCCATATTTTTTTATTAATTCTTCTGGAGCAATTATATTTCCAAGGGATTTTGACATTTTCACCCCTTCAATATCAGTTATGAAAGAATTTACAAATACATTTTTGAAAGATGGTTTGCCAAAAGCGATTAAAGAACAAACTTGTAATATATTAAACCACCCTCTAATTTGATCTTTTCCTTCTAGAATAAAGTCAGGTGGGAAAAATTTCTCATAGTTTTCTTTTTTCTTTGGATAGTATAAACATGCCCAAGAAGCAACCCCTGCATCTAGCCAAACATCTAATATATCGGGTATTCTATGTTTTTTCCCCCCACATTTTTTACAATCAAATGTTATCTTATCTATCCATGGTCTATGTAGCTTTTCTGGAGTCTTTCCTGATAACCTACTTAACTCCTCCTTTGAAGAGATTACGGTATAATCTTGGCAATTATCACATCTCCAAATAGGTACTGGCGTACCCCAATATCTTTGTCTTGTAATTGAGTTATCTCTTAAATTTTCTAGCCAAGAATTAAACGCATTTTTCATCGTTTCTGGTACCCAAGAAACAGATTTATTATTCTTTAGCATTTCTTGCTTTAAATCTTCTATTTTGAAAAACCATTGCTTTGTTGTTCTGAATATCACTGGAGTATTACATCTTTCGTGATGTGCATAATCGTGTTCAATTGTTTCGGTTACTATTAGTGAATTCCTTTCTTGTAATTCTTTTACGAATTTTTTATCATCTGTTTTTGCTTTTAGATTGGAGAACTTTCCGAATTTTTCCGGAAAAATTCCTTTTTCATTTATTTCATTGTAGGGGGGGATATTATTCTCTCTACCGATTTCATAATCTTCTGGGCCACATCCAGGGGCACAATGAACTAAACCTGTTCCTGCTTCTAATGTAACGAACTCTTTAGAAAGTATAATTGTATGTATATTTGGGTGGTCTTTTTTTAATTTTTTGTAATCTTTTATATCATCTTTAAAAGGGTGTTCATACTCTAAATGCTTTAGTTCTGAACCTTTGAATTCTTCTAAAACTTCATAATCCTTGTTTAGAATGTCTTTTACTAAATGGTTTGCTAATTCTTTTGCAATTATCCATTTTTCATTGCCTATTTTAATTTTAACATAATCTAATTCTGGATTAACCATTATTGCCAAGTTGAAAACGATAGTCCAGGGGGTGGTTGTCCAAATAATTAAGTGCTCATTTTGTTTTTCCTTCACTTTAAATTTTACGTAAATAGATTCGTCTTTTATTGTTTTATATTCACACTCATGTTTTGCCAATCCAGTTTCACACTCTGCACACCAAGTCATAGTTTTTTCTCCCTCGTACAATCTATTTTTTTCGTGTGCTTGTTTTACTAAGAACCATACAGATTCCATCCATTCTTCATTGAGGGTGTAATATGGATCAGAGTAATCAAACCAGACGGCCATTTTTTTTAGATCTTCATCCATTTTTTTGGCTTTTTCAGTTGCCCAAGACATACATTCTTGATTAAATTTACCAATCCCATATTTTTCTATGTCTTCTTTTGATTTTAATCCTAACTTAGCTTGGACTTTTGCAGAAATTGGGATACCATGCATATCATAACCGGCACGATCCCATATATCAAAACCGTTCATAGATTTAAACCTTAAAACGGAGTCTTTTAGAGTATTATTTAATGCTTGACCTAAATGGAGGTTCCCTGAAGTATAGGGGGGACCTTGTAAGAAATAAAAAGGATTTTTCCCTTTATTTTTTTCTCTTACTTTCTTATAAATATTATTTTTCTCCCAAAATTCTAAAATTTTCTTTTCTGCCTTTTTTTGGTCATACATTTTCTATTTTGATTCCTGTTTTAGTTTTTAAATAATTTGCCATTGAAGAACACCCAAGAAAGATGTAGCTAATTAAATTATAATAGAAATCTTCCATATTTTAATTAAGCTAATCATTCTTTTTTTGAGAGATATTGATTTATTTAAAGGTTTTGATTAGTTTATTCCTAAAAATTTTATTTAAGATTATCTAAAGGGCATCATTACTTTACTTCTAAAAAATCTCGGTAAAAATTCCCAAAATTGTGTTAGTGGGGCCTCTTGGGGTTCTGTTCCAGTGTACACCCAATATGAGTTGCCAACCAAAACATCCCCTGAAGTTATGCTTGTTGTATTATCAAATATTTGGTTTCCTTCAAAAACATAACCATCAATAGTGGAACCTACTAAATTCCAAGTATCTGCTTCTAATGGATAAACATAAGTATCATCTAATACCCCATTAAAAGTTATAGTTTTATCACTATCAGAATAGACTATATATCCCTTACTTGTTTCAATAGTAAAAAGTTCGTTAATTACTTCTTTATAATCCATCTCCCAACTGCTTCCGCTATAACTTAAAACTATATCGGAATCAAATTTATCTATAGAATAATCTAAATTACTCAAAGGTATGGAAACAAAGTTCCAAGTGCCTTCATACAAATTTAATTCATAAGAATCTGAATCACAATTACTATCCTCACCATCTGTGGATCCATCACAATCATTATCTTTTCCATCATAACAACTAGTTTCATCTCCAGATTCATAATCTGAAACAGAACTATAATCATCTATCCATCCACCACCACTACATATTTGTACAGAACCAGAACAAACTCCATATTGCAAAGAATTAGAGGGGTTACTT
>JAIOSD010000007.1 GCA_021107835.1 archaeon | reverse complement strand
TGGATTCGTAATCTATACTAGAGATCCTATCAGGAGTTACCATAAAATTAGAAAGTTCTGGATCATATCTTCCATGTATTAATGGGGGTTCTAGTGCAATTAACTTTTTAAGTTCTGATCTTTGTCTACTAGTCAAATCTTTTTGATTAGATAAGATTCTCGAATAAAAAAAAGGTTTGTTTTCTGTTTTATATCCTTCTGGAATAAACGAGAAAGGAAGATTTGAAAAAGATTTTAGACCCTCTCCTTCCCTTACCATTGATTCAAATATCCTAGGCAAAACGACTTCCGGATCTTGGGTTTTTAGGGCTTCATATCCATTGGCCCCATTAATAAAAGGATAAACTAAGCTTAAGGTATTGGGATCTTCAGATATTCTATCCACAAAATTTTCAAAAGAAACATATTTCATGCAATCTAAATTTTGGATTTCAGATCTATATCTCTTTCCTTGTCCTTCCGAATAAATTTTTCTTACGGCTGGAACTCCCCTGAAAGTTCCTCTTTGAATGGTTGTAAAACATCCATCTTTAATTGTTTTAATAACCTCAAACATCTCCAAGTTTCCTAGATTCCCTTGTTATATCCACCATTGGAAGATCTCTTCTCATTTCATAAGAACTTTCTAAAACTTTAGGCCATATTGCCGAAGTTCTATTAAACCAAGTGAATTCTTCTCTTATTACTTCTGAGAGGCCCGAAGCAAATTTTTCTGGAGATTCTATATCATCATTTAGAATTGAATCTAATTCTCCTGCAAATCTTAAAAAATTAGGGGCGTTTTCCGTTGCATCCATAGATTTTGTAATTGCTTGATCTCTTTTCTTTCTAAGAAGGCTTTCTATTTCTTCTGCAACTTCGATAGATACTTCCCTAGGTGAATCAAATTCCATGGAATGGGTACCTGTTCTACTAACAGATTCTCTCATTAATTCTTTTATCACTTGAGCAGTTAATTCATTATACCAATCTGCCACAACAGAATTTCTTACAGAAACCGATCTTGAATGGGTTTGTGCTTGGGCAGTATATGCTGAAGCCACCGCGGGCATACTTTCGAGATGCATTCTCCAAATAAAATCTTCGCATCTAAATGTAGTTGGAAGAAAATAAATTCCCCCATTAGAATTATCATAACCCAATATAGCCCCGGTAAGACGATTATTACATGAAACAACTGCTTCAGAACAAGCATCTAATACATGTTTTTTTGGCAGGTGCCCCGACAAAATTTCTCCCACTCCTGTTTTCATGAAAATTTTCACCAAGTCAGCAGAGTCAACGTCTGCATCTCCTGTTAAATGTGACTGAACAATTTTTATTGTTGCATCTTCTCGTATCTCTCCAGGAAGTGCCATAAGAACACTTGATTCTAAATCTCCTGTTGTAAACCCCAAATTATCTATATTTGGATCTTTTATTTTTCCTCCCATAATGACCTTTCCTAAGTGATCCCCCACTTTTGTTCCTAAAAATTTCCTATATCCTCCAACAATATCTTGATCTACTAAAGGGAACGCCCCAATATCTCGTTCAAGCAAAAATCTTCCCTGTGAAATAACTTTCTCAGAATAACTAACAGACTTCCCTGTAAAAATCCCCTTTGGAGTCATATCATCATCTACTGAAATAAAATGATTTCCAAGAGTGTATGCTAGAACAAAATTCCTATTTCCCCCATAGCTAGGCCTAAATATTCTTCTTATTGTATCTTCATGTTCGGGTCCCAATTTTTGCCCTAATTTGTGAAGAAATTTTGCTTTTTCATGAGGCCCTACATATCTTACTTCTTGACCTGGAAATCTTTTAGCCGCTACTCTCAAACTTCCCTCTGAAATTCTTGCACCTCTTCTATCAGAATCATCAAAAACAAATATCGGAACTCTATGATTATATCTACTAAAATTATGAGCATACCGACTAACAGTTTGAGCTATCTCTCCAGATCTATATGTTGGAATTGCCAGGGTAAGTTTTCCCAAACTGGGTTCTATATTTTGAGTCACCTTTTGTTCCTTCTTTATTTCTTATTTATAAAAATCGTTAAAGTGCGTCCATTTATAAATATTATTTAAATAATTACAACTGGAAATGAGGTCCTCTTTAAAAATCTTTCTGTGAAATTCAGTGTTTTCTCTTATATCTTCCTCTTAATTCTACTTTTTCTAATCTTTCCATAACTTTTTTGTAATTTTTTGAGGTTTTATACCCTTTTAAGAAATTTTTATATAATTCTTCAAAATGTTTGTAATGCTTTGATTCTAAGGCTTGTTTTAGTAAGTGAATGTCAACTGCTTTGTGTTCTTCTTTTGGTGAGATAAATCCTAAACCAAAATCTATGAAATAAACTTTTTTGTTTAAAATCATATTAGAAGTTGTTAAATCGCCATGTATAATATCATTATCATGCATCTTTGCAGTTTGTTTTCCCATTTCAATTGCAACTTTTTCTCTTTTTTGTTTAGAATAAGTATCTAATGTTTGTTTTAATACGTCCCCCTTAAGGTATTCCATTACCACTTTCATTTCGTTTTCGTCAACTAGCAATGGTTCTGGTACATTTAATCCAACTTTTTGTGCTTTTAGAAGAAGTTTGAATTCTCTTCTTGTAGGGTATTTTCTTTTGTTTAGGTCTATTATTTCGTGTCTATAAGA
>JAIOSD010000045.1 GCA_021107835.1 archaeon | reverse complement strand
GAATTTATATCTGATATGCCATCCATCATTTGTTCAATTATATCAAAAGGATTTCCTGAACTTCTGAAGGTTTTAGATCTTCTTGTTGTTCCACCTAAAGAGATTATATCTCCTTTTACCGCAACCCTACCGAGTAAGCTTCTTTTCATTCCATCTGGATTTCCTTGTATTTGAATCATTAATCCTTTTTGTGCTGGAGCGATTGTTATTTTTTTGGCTTCTTTGAAATCTGTTTTTCTAACTTTTGTTTGTTCTCCGATTCCCGTTTTGGCATTTCTCCTTAGAATACCATCCATTCTAATAACTGGTTCACCCACATCTGTTGGATAAGCACGATCTACAATGCCAACTGTTTTTCTTGCGCCTTCTATCTCTACTATATCTCCTTGTCGCACACCAATTTCTTTCATATTCTCATTATCAATTCTGACTATTCCTTTGTATGCTTCTTCTTGCATTGCTTCCATAACCCTTAAACTAATTTCCTTGTCTTTTGTCATTTTTATTACTCCAATATTTTTCTAAATCTTAAACTTAATCTTCCTGGTTCTTCTAAAGAAAGTCTTATCATTTGATTCATTTCATTTTCCATTTGTGCAAATTTTTCTTCAAAATCAATTATTTCTCGTGGTATTGTAACTGAAAAACTGTTTCCTACCATTCTTAATTTGACGTTGAATTGTCTTCTTTTTAGATTTTTAAATTCTTGGTATTCTTTTAAATCCAATGGGTGATATATCTTCTCTTTGCATTTTGGACACTCAAAAAATCTTATTTTGTATCCATCCTTAATTGCAATCTTTTTGTCTGTTTTTATATTGCATTTATCACACAATATGTTTGCTTCAAATATGTCTTTCATTTTGTTGTGTATACGGGGAGTATATACTCGATATATAAACCTTTTGGTTTTCTAGTGGCAAAGCCGTTTTCTAGCAATTAAGTATGTAAAATGGTTTACCTGAACATCTGACCAATAGAATATACAATATAGATAAGATAAAAAATAATACCGAAAAGAATCAATAATCCACTTGAGCCTAACCAAAATTTCCAGTCTTTTATTAAACTTCCTTTAGGTTTTGATTTGATGTATTTTATATATTTGATTAAACTAAAAATGGATAATAGTGTTGAAATTATAAATACTGTTATGAAGATCATAACTATAAATAGAGAGATTTCATATAAAAAGTTTTCCAAAACCTTTAAATAGGTTAAACTCAGAGATTAGAATATGTTTTCTATTAATCTAAAGGAGGTGAAAGGTGATGGCAAAAGGCGGAAATCCTATTGGTAGCTGGGCATTTTTGATTGGTGTATTACTTGCAATTGTTTTAGCATTTGTAACAAGTATGGCAAATCTAGCATGGTTACTAGTTGTTTTAGGTATTATCATTGGTCTGTTTAATATTTCAAGCAAAGAAACACAAAAATTCTTATTTGCAGGAGCAATTTTAGTTATTGTTGGTTCATTTGCTGGTGGAACTTTAAGTTCAGTTAGGTACTTAAATGATATATTTGCTAATTTAGTAGCACTATTTGCACCTGCAACAATTGTTGTAGCTTTGAAATCTGTGTTTGAATTAGCTAGAAGATAACTTCTTTTTTTTCTTTTTTTCAAAAAGCTTTTTAATTTATGGTGTGTTCTTTTTATTATGGTTAGTTCAGGTTGTCGGGATTTTGATATCTTTTTAGGTAAGGGATTTAGTGAAGGAAAGATTTCTTTAATTTATGGTCCTTCTGCAAGTGGTAAGACTACAATTTGTCTTCAAACCGCTTTGGAAGTTGCTAGGGCTGGAAAAGTTTTGTTTGTTGATAGTGAGAATAGTTTTTCGGTTGAGCGATTAAAACAGATGGCTCCTGATTGTTCTAAGCATCTTTCTAATGTTGTTGTTTTTAGTATTAGAAATTATTCTGAACAGGTAAAGTTTTTTAGTCGATTGAGGGATGTTATTCGACAAGGGGATTTTGATATTATTATTATTGATACCATTGGAATGCATTATCGTAAAGCTTTGCAAGAAGGAGATTATCATAATGTTAATGAAAAAATGATTTCTATGTTAAGGATGTTGAGTCATCTTGCTGAAGACTATTCTGTTCCTATTTTGATGACAAACCAAGTATATAGTAATATGTCTGGAGAGAATGTTAGTGTTGGTGGTAGAATGTTAAAAGGATTTGGAAAGATTTTGGTGGAGTTAAAGATTGAGCCTAGGCGTGCTATTTTGTTAAAACCTTTTGAAAGGATATTTCATTTTGATATATTTGATGAGGGGATTAGGAAGGTTTCTTAGATTTTTTCTTATTAAGTATACTTCTTTTAAGTTCTATTGTTCCATTTTATTGCATCTTTAATAATTTTTACCATAAATGGATTTTTATAGTCTCTGTATTTTTTCCCATTTCCCTTAGATACTTTTATTCCTTGTTTTTTATGTCTGATATAATCTTTCACAGTTGTTTTGTTATTTTTTAGATACTCTCTTAATATTATTGCATTGGAAAATTCAATATCTTTTAAGGGTAGCAGATGTATATTGAATCTATGAAATCCCCCTTTAGTTTTATACTTTTTGATAAAGAACATCCTGTTCCCCCATTGGGAATCATATTTATACTTATTTTTTTCTAATAGATTTTTTATTCTTTTTATAGACTTTTTTGGAACTGCAATAAAGATGTCTATGATTTTCTTTCCACCCAAACTAGGGACTGCAGTGCCCCCTACATGTTCTATTTTTGTTGTCTTTGGTAGAATTCTTTGGAGTTTAATTTTTTCTTTATTAAATAATAATGAAGGGTTATTTATTGGTTTGTTATATTTAATTATTTCTTTCATTTTTTACCTTTTTTGCTTGCTTCATGTAACCTTCTATAATATTTATTATCTCTTAATAATTTTCTATGTGTTCCTTCTCCAACTATCTTTCCGTTATCCATTACAATTATCCTATCAAATAAATGAAGAGAAGAAATTCTGTGGGTTATCGCAATTAAGGTTATCTTTCTTGATAATTTGTGCAATGCTTCATGAACTTTTTTTTCTGTAATTACATCCAAATTAGAGGTTGCTTCATCTAAAACAATAAGTTGTGGATTTGCTAACAAAGCCCTTGCAATACAGATTCTTTGCTTTTCCCCCCCACTTATTTTAACTCCATCTGGGCCAACAATTGCGTTTAATTTGCCAGGCAATTTATTGACAAACTCCCATGAAGCAGAATCTTTTAATGCTTTGATAATTTCTTCTTTTTTTAGATTTTTATTGGATGTTAATTGAAGATTTTTATAGACTGTTGTATTAATCAACTCATTATCCTGTGGAACTATTTTAATTAGACTATATAAATCATCAAATTTAATATTATTAATATTTACATCTCCAAATTTAATTTCTCCTTTCTTTGGCAAATAAAGTTTCAATAAAATTTTGGCAAGTGTGGATTTACCCGAACCAGACAAACCCACAATAGCTATTTTTTCTCCTTTCTTAATATTTAAAGAAACATTTTTCAAAACCTCATTTCTTTTAGAGGGATATTTAAATGAAATATTTGAAAAACTTAATTTATCCCAATTAACTACCTTCTCAGGATGTTTTGGTTCTTTTATCTTGGGCTTATTTTCATAAATCAAAGACATCCTATACATCCCTGTTCTGTGTCCTATTAATTGCGAATAATCAGCCCAAATCTTTTTAGTATAACCTGTAAACTTAGTAAAGAATCCAAAAACCATTACTGCAATTCCTACAGTCATTGAACTATTCATAACTGAAATAGCCAAATAGGTAAGAACTGCAACAGTAGACATATCAACTATTAATTTTGAAACTGCAACTCTTATTCTTTCATATTTTCTCGCAACTTTAACCTTGCCTATAAGTTCATCATAAGATTTATCGAGAATTTTCAAAAGTTTGTCTTTGATATTTAATAATTTAACTAATCTAATGTGTGAAAGGAAATCATACACCTTAGAATAAACTTTTTCTGATGTTGAATGGCGGGCAGTTTCTAAATCAATCTGTTTCTTCATTGTACAATATACATAGCTAAAGAAAATGATAAATACAAAAACCGAAAATATTCCTATTATTAAATTAATTGTAGTTAAAATAATAACTGAAAAAATAGCTCCAAAAACCTGAACTATTGTGCTATTATACGCTATTTTTAATGTATTGAAAACTCCTTGTGAACCAGTACTAATTCTTGAAAGTATTTTTCCCATCGGATTCTTTTCATAAAAGCCATATTCTAACGTAAAGAGATAATTAAAAGTCTTCAATCTAGTTTTATTTCTAATGATTGCTGAAAGAACTTTAGTTTTATAAGTAGTCCAATTTTTTATGATTTGGTAGGATATATGACTTGCTGCAGTTAATCCTAGAAAAAGAAAGATATTTGTATAATTTTGATTTATTAGATCATCAATTATTCTACCATAAAGATATGGAGGGGCCAGCGCAATTAAAGTAACTATAACAGTTATGATAAAATAGAATATAAGCTTTTTATGATATCCCTCTGAATAGAACCATAAATCCTTAAATTGTTTTTTAAGAGGATATTTTTTGCTAATATCTTTTTCTTCTGAAGGTTCTTTAGCCATGTAGTATAAATTAATTTAAACATTTATAAATATTTACTTAGACTTTTTCTTAGCTTTCTCTTCCTTCTTTTTTGCCCATTCTGCTTTTCCTGGACAATCTGGATTTAGGCATAGTATCCATGGACGTTTTCCTTGACGAATAACCATAACCTGTGGGAATCCATCATGTTTACAAGGTTTATCTGTGCTTTTTATCATACCTTGTTGAGGCAAACTATAGGTTGTTTTACATTTTGGATATTGATCACAAGCAACAAATCTTTTTTTACCAACCTTAGAGTACATTATTCTGAGAGTTCCTTTTTTACAAACCTGACAAGAACCTAGTTTATTTGCCTCTTGGTGAGTGTGTCTAGAAGCTAATGATAATCCTTTTCCTATGTTTTTTTCGTTTTCTTTGAACCCTTTAAGAGTTTTTGTTAATACTTTTTTTGCGCCTTCTATTACTGTTTTTTTGTTTACTTTTCCTTCTCTAATTTGTTTCATTGCTTCTTCAAATTCCCTTGTAAGATGTTCATCTATTATTTCGGGAGAATATTTTTTTAGTGTGCTTATCAGTTTTATACCCAACTCGGTTGCTTTAACAGGTTTATCTTCTATGTATCCTCTTTTTAGTAAAGTATCAAGAATTATTGCTCTTGTAGCTTTTGTACCAAGTCCTTGCTTTTCTAATTCTCTTATTATTGAAGCTTGTGTGTATCTTTTTGGGGGTTGGGTTTCTTTTTCTTCATCAAAGATTTTCTTAACATTTATTTTCTCTTTTTCTTGCATATCTGGAAGTTCTTCTTCTTTTACCTTAGCAAATCGACCATATAAAGTGTGCCAACCTGGATTTAGAGTAATCGTTCCAGTCAAATGAAATATCTCTTTATTTACATTTATATCTACAGACATTGTCTCTCTTTTTGCTGGTTCTCCAAATACTGCTAAGAATCTTCTAACAATTAAATCATAAAGTTCTGCTTTTTTTCCAGAAGTTTTTGCTTTTTCTCCTGTTGGATAAATTGCGGGATGGGCAGGATCTGATTTTTTTCCTTCAGATGGCTTTAAATTAGATTTTGATAACAAGGTTGCACATTCTTTTTTGTATTTGGTTTGTGTTTCTAGTTGTTTTAGTATTTTTTTATAATTTATTGATGGTGGGAGTTTTTGAGAGCTTGTTCTTGGGTAGGATATCAATCCAGAAATATATAATTGTTGAGCTAATTGTGAAGTTTGTTTTGGTGAACTTCCTAAATGTCTGAATGCTTCTGTTTGTAAGGTTGTTAAATCAAAAGGGGTTGGTGGCGCTTGATTAGAAACTTTTTTTGTTACTTTATCTACTATTGCCTCTTTTCCTTTTGTTTTCCTTAGTATAGCACTAACTTTCTTCTTATCTATAAATTTGTCAGATTTGTGTTTAGCAAGAATTTTTGTTTTTTTGTACTTTCCATCTAAATAAATTTCCCAATATTTTTCTGGTTTAAATTTTTTAATCTCTTTTTCTTTTTTTACAACTATATTTAATGCTGGACCTTGAACACGTCCGGTGGATAATACTTGAAAGTAGCCATGTGCATTTCTTATAGCCATAGTTAATGCTTTTGTTAGGTTTATACCATAAAACCAGTCTAAGTGGTGTCTTGTAATTCCTGCTTCAACCATTCCTTTGTCTTGTGTTTTTTTAAGATGTTTGTAGGAATCTATTAATTCGTCTTGTGTTAAAGTGGAATATTTCATCCTTTTTGCAGTGTTTTTCCCTAACCCATACTTTACTATTGTGTACCCTATTACTGCCCCTTCTATATCATAATCTGTTGCTACGATGATTGTATCTACTTTTTTCCCTAATGTCTTTAGAATAGTTAAATAACTTTTAGTATAATCTGCAGTTTTCATTAATTCATATTTTGGTATCCAAGAAATGTCAAAAGAGGGATAGTCTTTCCATTTGGTTTTTACTTTTTCTCCTAATCCAAACAAATGTCCTACTGCACAACCAACATAAATTCTTTTTTTGTTTCTAGTTATTTCATAATAAACTGATTTTCCTTTTGTGTGTTTTATTGGTTTGTGATCTCCAAGGGCAGTTGCTATTTTCAAAGCAGCCATTGGTTTTTCTGTAATTATCAATTCTACCATGCAAATAAAGCTCAAATAATAGTTTTATAAATCTTTCCTAAGAAAAAAATAAATAAAATTAAGAAGTAGTTTCTCTTTTTCTTTCGAATGCATCTACGCAATCTTCAGAACAAAAAGTGTAAATATCTCCATCAAATTCTTTTTCTAGGTGATCTCTCCCTAAGACTTTTTTGCAATTATCACAAAAAGCGGCATCTGCATCGCTTTCATATCCACGCATAAAGCCTTCTTCATCCCCTTCTATTTCATCTGCATTAGTTAATTCTTCTCTTGATTTGTCCCTATATACATCAACATCTTCCTCTACTGAATTTAATTCTTCATCCATTTTTTATTCCCCCTATTTTTTTCTTTTTGTTCATATACTTTCTGAGTGGCTTAGGTATCTCTATTGTTCCATCTTGTTTTTGGAAGTTTTCTGTTATTGCCACCATTGCCCTTGAAGTAGCAACCATTGTGTTATTTAACATGTGTACATATTTTTTTTCACCATTTTCATCCAAGTACTTTGTGTTTAATCTAACTGCTTGGAAACTTGTAGTATTCCCTGCGGAGGTTACCTCTTTGTATTTTTCTTCTCTAGGAAACCATGCTTCTATGTCATACTGTTTTGCCATCTTTTGGCCCAAATCCCCTGAACAAATTTCAATCACTCTAAAAGGAATTTTTAATTTTTTAAAGAAATCTTCTGAAATTTTTTGCATTTCTTCTAAATAAAAATATGACTCTTCTGGAGCAGAAATTATAACTTGTTCTACCTTATAGAATTGGTGCATTCTAAAAATGCCCCTAGAATCTACTCCATGACCCCCTATTTCTTTTCTAAAGCAAGGGGTTAGTGTGCAAACCTTTATTGGTAAATCTTTTTTGTGAAATGTCTTATTTTTGAATAGGGATATCAGAGGATGTTCCCCTGTAGGGATCAAATATAAATCTTCGTTGTCTATTTTGTATATTACGTCTTGGAAATCTTGGAAATTTATTGCCCCTTTAATAGTTTCTTTATTTAACATTAAGGGAGTATTTATCAATTTGAAACCTTTACTTAACAAAAAATCTATACCAAACCTTTGTAACGCTAGATCTAATTCAGCCATCCCTCCAATCAAATAATTGAAACCTTGCCCGGAATTATTTCTTCCTGCATTAAAATCTGCTAAATCTGTTTTTTCTAAAAGTTCTGCATGATTTCTTAATTCGAAGTTTGGTTTCTTTGGATCTTCCATAAAAAATCTAAAAGGGACATTATCTTCTTCGGATTTTCCTTGAGGCACGGCCTCATGCAAAATATTTGGTAGATTAGTTAAGTATGAATCTATTTGAGTTTTTAATTCTGTCATTTCCCCCTCTATTTTTTCAATCTTGGAAGGGATTCCCCTTGCTAATTTTAACCTTGGTTCGACATCTTTACCTTGTTTCTTTAATTCTTTTATTTCGTTTGTTAGGATATTTCTTTGGTTTCTTAATTTGTCTGCTTTTTGTTTTAAATTTTTCCACTTGTTATCGTTAGAACTAATTGTATCTACCCAAGATATTTTATCTTCTTGGTCCCTTTTTTTTAAGTTCTTTTTTATTAAATCAGGGTTTTCCCTAACAAGTTTGATATCAAGCATAAGATTTAGAAAAAAAATAGTTATATAAAGGTTTTGTTACTTACCATTCTATAGCTTTTGATTATATGTTTCTAAATATAGTCTAGGGTATATAAAGCTTTAAATATGCATTTTGCATTACATGGATTGGTGGGGTTATATGATAAAAAAAGATATATTCGAAGTATTTTTTAGGAGAAAACCGTCGATGATTTTGGTTGCTCTTCGTAACAATACAAAGGCAAAATATGGTTCTATTCTTGCTAAAGAAGTGGATTGTACTTATTCTCATGCTGTTAAAATTCTACAAGAAATGGAAAAAAACAAATTAGTTCAATTTGAAAAAAGAGGTAGGATTAAGACGATAAGATTAACTGAAAATGGTGAGAAGATAGCAGACCATATTGAACGGATTAGAGAAATATTATGACGTTTTCTAAAAGTTTTCCTAGGACAGATGGTAAAACCAATTATCCTATTTGGGAAGAGATCTTTTTGGGCGATGCTGAAGAGAAGGAATTAGATGAGAAAGCTAGACGAGTTAATGTTAATCTTATGAAAGAATGTATTGAAGATGCTAGATTGATAATTGATGCTGAAAATATGAGAGATTATCAAACAGATTTAACTAGAATGGCTATTGCTTTGTTTGAGAAAAGAACCTCTCATGTTGTTTATTGGAAAGAAGAAGCTGCTAAAGATAAATTTGATTCTAAGTTTGGTTCTCCTGAACAAACCTCTTTATAGATCTATCATAAGTTTTTTCTGTGTCTTTATCAAAGTAACATGCTGGAAGTTCATTACGTTCTCTATGATATTTTATACATTCACAACAAATTCCTTTTTTCTCACAAGGATATGTGCAAGGACAATCTTTTTTGTTTTCTTCTTGTTTACATTCCATTTTGAAATAAATTTATTCAAGGGTTTCAAAGTATTCTAAAGCGGCTTCTGATTCCCTGCTTGCTATTTCAGCAGGACCGATCCTGCCCTCTAATCCACCCAATGCAGCTCTAAGAGAGCACGCAGTATTAGAATAATAACCGTAAATAGCAGCATATTTCCGGTGTAGTCTTTGCAATGCAAACTGAGGATTACACGGCCTTGTGGAAGGAGTTACTATTTCATCAGCATATATTATGTCTGGTTTTCCCATAGTAGTTAATAGTGTATTAATCTATATAAATTTTATGGACTGCTTGCCACGCACGGACATGAAATATATAAAGGAATTTGACTCATTAATTATATGGAACTAAACGAACAATTGGCTGAATTTGTAGGTGCATTTATTGGAGATGGTTGTTTATCCAAATGGTCTAGAAAAGATAGACCCAGTGATGTAAAAGTAATATCATTCACAGGAAGTTGGAAAAATGATTCCCAATACTATCAAGAAATAATAAATCCTTTCATCAAAGAAATATTTGGAAAGGGTGGAAGGATCTACCATAGAAAAGACGATAACTCAATCAGATATACCCTCTACAATAAAGACATTATTTTGTTTCTTATTGAATTGGGATTTGATTTCGGACCTAAATCAAGAACAGTAACAATTCCTGATAAAATAGTTTATGATAAAGAACTATCAATTGCATGCATCAGAGGCATATTCAACACCGATGGATGTATTTACAGAAGATATTCCAAAAAGTATAAAAACCATCCTAAAGCGTATTTAAACTACAAAGTTATCCAGTTTAGATTAAATAGTGAAAATCTTTTACACCAGATAAAAAATATCTTATATAATTTTGGAATTAAGA
>JAIOSD010000016.1 GCA_021107835.1 archaeon | reverse complement strand
TCGCCATCATAAGCAACAAAACGAATTCCTTTACGAGATAAAGATGTATCAAATTCGTCAAGATTTTCTGCAAATAAAATAGCTCCAAGATTAGTTATATTCCAATGTCCTCCTACATCTTTTTTTATTAAATTATCGGCTTCAAGCCTTTCGAGTATTCCTTTTTTATTGTCTGGCAAAATTTGTTTTGTCAGTTTAAAATATGCTGTGTATTCGAGTAGCTTTAAAACATCATCGGCTGTTACAAAAGATTTTGCTATTGCCTTTTCCCACATATAAGAACGTAAGTTGTTGATAAGACTTTGATAATGTTCAGGATAATCTGACAAACGAGGCGTTGCACTACCGACACGAATATATGCCGTTTTATCAAACTCAACAGGAGCTGTATGTGTGGCAGGAATTTCCAGTAAAATTAAATTGCCTTTTGGATGATTAACCTTTCTGAAATTAAAAATAATACGTGGTTTTAACATTTGAGAAAGCCACATTATGAAAACCTGATTGCCTTTTGTTTTTGTTTCGGGATTAAATGTAGTACCAACAATGTTTTGAGTTCCGTCTTCTATTCCCCAAATTACATAGGCAAAATCATCTTGGACTATTCTTGCTTTGTTTGAAAGTGCAGAACATAATTTACCAATCATTTCAGGACTTTCATAATTATGTTTAAACTCAACGGTTCCTTTTTCTGTATCGGAAGAAAGTAACTCATCAATAAGAGCTATATCCCTTTGCATTTGTTTTGTTTTATCTTCCATAATTAAATTATGTATTTACAAAATCATTAATTGAAACTTCAATTTTCTCCACCGAAAAATGAGATGTAGCCCAACATATTTCAGCATTTTCATCTCCTTTAATATAGTAAAACATAAATATTCTTTCTGCTTTTTTGAATATGTGATTTTTTATAAGCTCAGCCAGCCATTTAAGAGATGCTTTGCTAACCTCTAATTCAAGTATAATTTCAATAGTTCCTTTTTTACTTACCCAATCATAGTCTTTTTTAACAATTTCATACTTTACAGAAGAAGAACCTGTTATTGATAATGGTATTTCTTTTAAATAAGTCAATTTCGTATCATTAATATCATTGACTGGTTTTGCCTCTAATTCATATGATTTTTCTTTTTGATACATTTGAAAATAAAGAATACCTCTTCCTTGAAATCTATTCATTATAGCTTCTTTTTCCTCATCTTCCATTCTAAGACCAAAATAAATAGCTTTAACAGCTTTATGATTATACGCTTGTTCCCCGAACTTATCAATTATTAATCTATGTTCTTTTTCGTATGCCCATCGCTTTGATTTATACCCAAGCATTTTTTTAATAATCGATAAACCACCTTGATTAGATTTTGAAACTTCATTAATTCCAATTTGTGGTGGTGTATTTGAATAAGTTACTGGAAAAGAATAAATATTCTCAGCTTTGTATGTATCTATTAAAATATCTAAATCGTATTCAATACAAAATCCGTAGTGTGCATTAGCATAATGAGCCCAAAGTAATTCGTCTTTATATGTTTTAGATAAAGAGTAAATACCAACTTCTTTCTTTCTGTTAATTACGTTTTTTAAAGCATTATTAACATTATCAAGATGTTGTTTTGAGTTGTCTCCAAGGAACTTTGAAAATATTACAGATTGAGCGTCAAATTTATCTGTAAATACTGATGTTTCACAAGGGTCATTTAGTTTATCAGAGTTTGGAGCAAAAAAACAGTTTTCTTCAAGAGAGTTTAAATCTCTTTTGAAAATAGGGTCATCTCCACCTCTGTATTTATAAACTAACTTAGCCATATTATAACTCCCCATTAAACGCTTTTTGCAACACGCTCTTTTTCAATCCCTCCAAATCCTCCAACTTTTGCTGATAAATGCTTTCTAAATTCTTGGTTTCAGCTTGCAGTTGGTCAAGTTTTTGAACGATTTGTTTTTGTTCTTCAATAGTTTTAGGAATAATAATTTTGAAGTTTTCTAACTGTACTTTTGTAATTGCTTGTCGTGTTGCTCCTTGTTCTCCTGTCTCTAATATTTGGTTTTTGTAGAATTTAGATGTTAGTAATGAAGCAAGAAATAAAGGAAAAACTAAATCCCGTTTTGCTCTAATTATTGAAACGTGCTGATTAACTCTCGCAGGTAAATATTGTTTAGGAACGATACAGCATCTTGCAATAGAAGCACCAGTAATGTTTAATAAAATATCATTTGCTTGTAAAGCAACATTTGAAAGTGCATTTGCTTGTTCATCATCAATAAAAGCAAGGTTTTTTTCTCTAAATTCAAAATCGTGAACATTCATACTTCTAACCAAAGAAATGCCTTCTTCTTTATAACTTGCTTTTCCTCCTCGTGGTGTTGCTCCACTTCCAATTTTAGTAGTAACTTCTTTCAACTTTTTCTCCACCCAATTCTCACCTTTATTCTCAAACACCCCTTGCAAATAACTCTCAAAAAGTTCTTTGGCATTTTTAAGGTTTTGTTCGGCATTGGCTTTTGCTTTGGCTATTTGGGCAAAGGCTTTATCTAAAATGGATACTATGCGTTTTTGTTCGGGGAGTGGGGGAATGGGTAAAACTACTTTTTTAACTAAATCTCCACTAATATTTTTTACTACTGAACCACTTGCTAAACTATGAAATTGCTCATTTACAT
>JAIOSD010000057.1 GCA_021107835.1 archaeon | reverse complement strand
GTTACATAAACTATTTTTCTCATTCTAGAATATTCAAATCAAATAATTGGTCCTTGGTTAAAGGTTCTTTTAATTTCTTTCCAATTAACTCTTTGTATTTATTGGCAGTAATTCCTCTTGCATCTGCACGTTTCATTACCATATGTTTTTCTTCAATAATTGTTCCAGTTGGTAGGTTTTCTCTTGCTACTATTGACTTTTGAACTATTGGTTTGTTTTTAGCTTCTCTTTCTGTTGCTTTCTTTTCTGATGAACCTAATATTAGGTTGAAGAGATTTATTCCTACTCTTTTTTTTACATGGTTTATTCTCTCTTTTTTTGATAGTTTTTCTAAAGTTCTTATTTCTTGTACCATTTCTTTTAATTGATCTGGTGAAAGAGATGCTTTGTGATCTGGTCCGTAGGCCATTCGGTCATAAGTAAAATGTTTTTCTATAATTGTTGCTCCTAATGCTGCAGCAACTAATGGAACATAGATTCCTTCTGTATGATCTGAGTATCCTACTAATGTTCTTAGTTGTTTTTTCATTGTTAACATTGCGTTTAGGTTTACATCCTCTAGTCTTGTTGGATAATCTGTTGTGCAATGTAAGAAAACTACGTTTTGATTGTTTTTATTATATATCTGCTTTTGAGCGGCTTTTATTTCTTCTATTGTACCCATTCCTGTCGAAACTATCAATGGTTTATTGAAAGAGGCTAGAAAACCCATGTAAGACAAGTTTGTTAGTTCTCCTGAGCCAACTTTAATTGCAGGTACGTGGATAGTATTTGCTAAGAATTCTGCACTAGTTTCTTCATCAGGAGTTGACATGAAAATTATTCCTTTTTCATCGCAATATTGTTTTAATTCTTTGAAATCTTCATAACTTAATTCTAGTTTTTTTATCATGTCGAATTGAGATTCTCCTTCTCCTGTTAATTCTTCTTGATATTCTGCTTTTTTTGTGTCTTGTAAACATAACTCTTCGGTTAGCCAAGTTTGGAACTTAACTACATCTACTCCTGCGTCTTTAGCGATATCTATTAATTTTTTAGCTTTTTCAATATCCCCATCGTGACAAACCCCTGCTTCTGCTATGATGAATATTTCATTGTTTTCTCCAATTTTTTTATCTAGAATATTAATTTCCATTGTATATTTTAGAAAAGGGGTAAAGTTTATAAGAATTATGAATTGTTGGACTACTCAAAGAGTTTTTCACATATTGTTCTTTCTGGTGTTCTTAATCCTCTTAATACGGTTCGTGTTAATTTAAGCCTGTATAATCTTCCATGATTTATTATTTGATTATTTTCATCTAACATCGGGAATTTATGGTGTTGTTTTAAACCATATCTTGCTGCTTGTTGTGCGAATTTTGTGGATGCTAATTGTTTTGCATATGCTGATGCATATGTTGATATGTTTTTTGCTCCTTCTTTTTCATGAGATAGTCTTATTGCTGCAAGTGTTGTGAAAGTTCCTAATCCTTGATTACGATAATCATCTATGAACGCCAATTCCCATATATGGGCTTGATCTGGCCAATTATAGTCTATTTTTATTGTAGGATCTCCATGTTCATCTTTTCCTGCTGAATGATAATGGTATCCCTCTATTGGTTTTGCATTTACACAAGCTCCAATTAATCTTCCTTCTAAATTTCTGACTGCTACAAATCCTTGATCTACATTATCTTCAAAATCTTTACTTCTGATTAATAAATCTTTTTTTGAAGGGATATTTCCTTGTTCTATTGCTCTTATAACTTCTGTAGAGAGGGGATTACCTGCCTCATCTAATAAAGCCATTTCCCTAACTACTGTTTTATGAAGTCTTTTAAGATAAGCTTGGTATGAAAGTTCTAGAAGTTCATTTATTGCTGGAGTTATATTTTCTTGTTGGAATATTAATCCATTTTTTGTATATTTTCCTAAATAGTCTAATATTGACATTTTGTTTTGGTAGTTTAGTTAGATTTAAAAATTTATTCTTTTGAAGCTATTATTGGTTCTATAAGTCTTTTTGTTTTGTCAAGATATCCTAATGTTTCTGCATCTGCGTATAACCCTTGATCATCTCTAAATTCTCTTGCGTCTGCTGCTGAAAGATATTGTATTGTTGAGAGGAATGTTTTAAATGTATCTATAGTCGCATTGCTTCTTAGGTCATAGTTTCTTTCAGTTACAAATCTTGCATAGTTTATGTTTGCAATATTATTGTCTCTTTCTGCTGGATCCATATCTTTTGCATACTCTATTGCTGTTTCTGTATGCATTCTTGCGGCATTGTATAATTGTTCTCTTTCTTTTCCAGTGCTTGAGATTAAACGATCGTTTTTTACATTAGCGAGGGAATGGTGGCTATTTACGTTCCGGTGTCCTAATTCTTTCCTTTTATCCACTGCTTTAGTCCCGTATTTATCTGCTTGTTTGAGTAACTCGTCTTTTTCCTTAGGGGTTGCTACTCTGGAAACATCTCTAAGATTTGTAGAAATGAGTCCGTAGGTTCTTAATAATCTGTTTGTTAGTTCTTCTTCAGTATAAATTTTCCCTTCTAAAGGCAATTTATCTGGATCTAATGCGGTTTCATAATAATCTATTGCGTTTTTTGTGTTTTCTAATGCTTCTGTATGATTGTAATCCATTAATCTTAGTATTAATCCTTGTTCTTCATGAGCCCTTCCTTTTGCAGATAAACTTACTCCTTGCGATGCTAATGTTAGTGCCAAATCTACGTTTTCTCCTGCCAATTGTCTATTATTTTGTTGTCTGTGACAATATCCAATATCTGCATTTGCTATGGATAAAAAATCATCTATGGTTAGTCCTTCGCTTTGTATTTCAGTTTGAGCTTCAGTGGTTAAAGTAATCATTCTTTCATATTCAGAAATTGCTTCATCAAATTGTCTACCCTCCACTAAAGCAAGGCCCTTTCTACGAGATTCATTTATTTGTTCTACTAATGTTTGATCGCTCATTATGTTTAAAGAGAAGTTCAATGTTGTTTATAAATCTTATTATATGTAGATTAAGTAGGTTCCAATTGTTATTATTATTGTTCCAATTAGTCTATTCCAATAGAATTTTTCTTTTAGAAATAAGGAAGCTATTATGAATACAAAAATAAGCTGTAGTCCTGCTGTTGGTGCTACTTTTGATGCATTTCCTACTTCAAATGCCCAATATATTAGTGTTGTTCCTATTCCTGCAGTCAGTGCGCCTAATATTAATGGTATTTTTTTTATTTTTTTGAAAATGTTTTTATCTGATTTTTTGTAACTTTTTCTGAATATGAATAAAACTAACGAACATGAAAAATACATAACTATTACAAGGTTTATTGGTTCTATTGTAGTTACAAATGTTTTTACCAGTAGCCAATATATTGTTCCTACTATTATGAATATAGACATTAAAAATAATCCTTTGTCTGGTTTTGGTAATTTGAAGCCTTTTTTAGATAGTATGATATAAACTCCCCCCAAGATAATCACCACTCCAAAATAATTTGCTGTTGTAACCATTTCTTTGAATAAACTTATTGAAGAAAGAAATATTAACAAGATTATTCCAGAATGTGCGAATGGTGCGACTTCCTCTACATCTTTTAATCTTAATGATAGAAAATAAACTATGTTTGTTGTAGCGAAGAATATTCCAAGAATTCCTGCCCATAAAATGGTTTCTAGTGTTATATTTAGATTAAAAAATAGCAACCCGATAATTAATGTTATTATTCCTGTGAAGAATACCTTAAGATTACTTATTTTTATCGGATCAGAGTTTTGATTTATTAAGTATTTATCTAAAGAAGTTGATAATGCGTGACTTAACCTACTTAGAAGACTTAGTAAAAACCATAACTGTATCATATTTTGGGTTTATTTTTTTATTTTAAATATCTTTTGTTATCCTACTTTTCTGAATACTTTCCCCCCATAGGTTCCAAGTAAATGTTTTTTTATGTTCCCTTTTTGATAGTATTTTTTTACTGCTTTTAAAGATTCATCGTAAATTTCTAATCCTTTTTCTATATGTTTATTTTTATGAGCATAAGATGGGCCATGGAATAATCCTGCTAATAATCCCCTTTTCATTGCTTCTTGTTGTAAGATTCCCTTTTTG
>JAIOSD010000008.1 GCA_021107835.1 archaeon | reverse complement strand
GTAGTTATAAACTTTCACATAATCTTCTGCCAAAGGATCTATTCCCACTTTATTCCCTTTAACATAATGCAAAACAGAACTAATACCGCATCCAACATCTAAAACTTTGCTTTCATCAGTAAAATTACAAGTTTCTTGAATAACATCAAAATATCTATATTTCTTCCAATATTCTAAAACTCCTTCTTTATTATCTTTAAACTCCTTAGCCCAACCTTTTTGAAAAGTTAATTCAGCAGTATATTTGTTGTAAAACAAACCTAAAAATAATTTCCCAACACCAATTTTTGATAATACATTTCTAACAGGCTTAGGGATTATTTGAACCATCTTATATAACATATAATTAAGAAACAATATTTTATTAATAAAGTTTTCTATGTAGAATTTGTTGTATTAGTGGTATTGGTTGTATTAGTTTCTATAACAATACACTCCCCACCACTACAAACATCAAAACAAGAATGTATTTCGAGTGCTACATTTCCAGGGGTTGCATTATCACAATAATACTCCCTAATATTAAAATCAGAAATACAAGCATCCACATATTCTTTAGTGTTATTAAGTATGACATACCCCCACACATCATAAACCTTGCCCCCATCACTATCTATACAAGATCCAATTACAATTGTTTGGTTCGTTTGATTATTTTGATCTGTTTGGTTTATCAAATCAGTCCCATTTATCCCATCTGTATTGTTTTCAGTTTCCTCCCCCAAATTAAAACAACAACACATATTTCCTAAACCATCAACGAGTTCTCCATCTCTCCTGTATATTGGACAATAACCCTCTTGTGATGTTATTGTAACTTTTCCAGGTTCATTTTCACAAGGATCTTGTTGAACCCCAAAAAGTTCACAACCCCCCCCAGAAAATCCTTGTTCCAAACAAGCTTGATCACATGTATCTTCTATTTCATCATCACAACCAGATATCAAAAGTACAAAAACTAATAACATCACCAATCTTTTCATAACTTCTTAAAATAAAGGAAGTATATAAAATTAACCTAAACTTAAACTTACTATAATTAACTTTATAAATTACTCAAAACTACAAATAATATAATGAAAAAAATAGATGTGATAGTCCCTTGTTTAAACGAAGAAAAAGTTCTACACCAATCAATTAATACTTTAAGAGATTTCTTAAAAAAAAATATGAAGGATTACAAATACAATATAACAATAGCAGATAATGGATCAAAAGATTCGACCTTAGAAATAGCAAAACAACTAAGCAAACAGCACAAAGAAGTAAGAGCAATAAGGCTAGAAAAAAGAGGCAGAGGAAGAGCACTAAAAAAAGCTTGGACGATGAGTGATGCAGATATCGTAAGTTACATGGACGTAGATTTATCAACAGACCTAAAATCCTTCCCTTCAATGATAAATGCTGTAGCAACAGATCACCACATAGGAATTGGAACAAGGCTAACTAAAAACTCAGAAACAAAACGAGCTTTCAAAAGAGATTTCATCTCAAAAACATATAATTTATTAGTAAAGTTAATAGTAAACACAAAGTATTCAGACGCACAATGTGGATTCAAAGCCATAAGAAAACAAACATTTATGGAACTCCTCCCACACCTAAAAGATAATGAATGGTTTTTAGACACAGAAATGTTAACAATAGCAGAAAAAAAAGGATATAAAATACACGAAGAACCAGTACTATGGATAGAAGATTTAGATTCAAGAGTAAACATAATAGATACTGCATTAAAATACATAAGAGACTTAATAAAACTAAGAATTAGATTAAGAAAAATAACATGAATTACAAAAAAATCTTAAACAATGAAAAGTTTATAATCATCTCCCTATTTCTATTTGCTTTCTTATTAAGAATAATTTTCAAAAATGCAGGGTTATTTCACTTTGACAGTTATGCAGATGCAAGAACAGTAGAACAAATATTTGAAAGAGGAAGTATGCAATACTCTTATGCTTATGGGGCACCAACTGCCATGATATTAACTTTTCTATTTTTCATGATAGACAAATTAATATTTGGAGCAACACAAGCAGAGAACACATATTTCTTCGTAAATTTCTTAACAGCAGCACTTTCAGTAGCTTTAATCTACATAATAGCAAAAAAAATAACAAGAAATACTTTTGTAGGTATAGTTTCAGCATTAATATTTGCAGTAAATCCAGTATTCTTAGCCGTAACCACTTATCCAAAAACCCATTCCATTTCAATCTTCTTTGCACTTTTAGGAGGACTTCTACTATTAAAAGCAGCAGATAAAAACTCACTAAAACTTTTAATACTATCTGGGCTTTCATTTGGACTAAATATAGGAACTCGACCAGACGGAGTATTATACTTAATTCCTTTCATATTATTATACATAGATCCAAAAATAAAAAACAAAGCACTAATCCTAAAAAAAGACAGATTAACCCTCAAAAAAATATTAACCTTCATAATCTCAGTAATAATCCCACCACTAATACTCTTCCTACCATGGTTTTTAGATAAAGGGATAGCAGACTTTCTAAGGGCACTAAATCCACAAACAGAACTTAGGTTAGATCGTGGAGAAAGTAATTTAGGAACAGCATTCTCAAACATAACAACAGCATTAACTTGGCTTGGAATAGCTTTCGCAGCATTAGGTTCTTTATACCTCTACATAAAAAACAGAAAACTTGTCCTAATAACTCTGCTACTTTGGTTTGCCTTATTCTTTTTCTCACTTGGATTAACCCTACCAGAAAATACATCATATGCAAGATTCTTCATTCCAACAATGATACCACTAACAATATTAGCCGCAACAGGATTAAGGGCAATATATAGAAAAAACAAACTAATAACATTACTAGTAATTCTGTTCTTACTAGGAAGTACATTTGCAGTGGCATATCCAATAATAAGTTACAGACATGAACATTCAGGAACAAAAGACTTTGCCATATATGCAGAAGAAAACACAGAAGAAAACGCAGTAGTAATGACAAACGATTTAGGGTTTTTCATACAATATTACGGAAACAGAACAATAATAATCCATCCAAGAACTGGAAATCTTAATGAAATAGATGAATTCATGGAAGAACTAAAAGAATACGTAGACCAAGGGATACAAATATACTCAACAGAAGAAGGTTTTGGAATAGATCCAGGACAAGGAGTTCTCAATGCAATAACACAAGAATACGACATAATTCTCATTGGAGAGAGTGATAATGAATGGTATGGGGGAAGTTCCTTAGAACTAAAAGTATACAAGGAAAAGCTATTTAAATTAGTTCCAAAGTCCCAATAAAATAATGAAAATATGTCTCGCAATTACTAGATTAAAAGGGGATTTAACTGAAGCAATAAGTAAGAATTTCTATAATTTATCCCAAGAACTAGTAAAGCAAAAGCATCAAGTAATCTCCCTAACGCCAGTAAAGATTCAAGAAAAAATGAATTCTAAAGAAATAGTTTACTCACAAAAACATGCTTACAAATCAAAAGCAATGGTATTAAAAAATATCAAAAGATTAGGCAAAATAATAAACAAAAACCATAACAAATTCGATGTAATACATATTCATGCAGGATTTCTTTTAGAGGCATACCTCCTAAACAAATACATAAAAGACATAAAAACACCAATTTTCATAACAATTTGGCAACCATATCTAGAAATTAAAGAATTCTTAAAAAACTGGAAACTCGTATTCAAAAGACCAAAAGATTATCTCTATCACTTCACCCTAAATTCCTTTCTACCTGTTCCTTTCTTCAGTAAAAGAGTAAAAAACACAAATATAATAGTTTCATCACAATACCAAAAAGCACAATTAAAAAAATACATAAAATCCATAACAGTCATCCCAAATGGATTAAAAGCTCCAAAATTAACCACAAAAATAAAACAAACAAAAGCTCCAAAAATAATATACATAGGCCATTTCACACCATTCAAAGGAACTGAAAATTTAATAGAAACAATTAGACTAACAAAAAAAAGATTCCCACAAATCAAACTAACCTTGGCTTGGAGCGGATACGGTTCTAAAAAAAGAATAATAAAAAGTCTAAAAAAAGCAAGACTACAAAAAAACATAATCCTAAAAAACAAAATAGATGTTCACAAAGAATTAACAAACCATGATTTTCTAATAGTGCCTTATCAATCCACAATAGGCACTAGCCACTATCACAATGTATTAATAGAAGCGATGTCCACCGGAACCCCTGTATTAGCAAGCAAAATAGGTTCAATCCCAGAGCTAATAATAGAAAATAAAACAGGAAAATTTATCAATCCAAAAAAACCAAAACAAATCGCTGAAACATTAATAAGAACGTTTAAAGACATAAAACTAAGAAAAGAAATATCAAAAAACAGTATAAAGCTATTTAAAGATAAATTTTTAGTTAAAAATATCACAAAAAAACATTTGGAGTTATATAATGAAGCAAGAGAAAGTCAAGAATTACTATAAAAAAGATAGGGTGGTGGATAAGTACGATAAAAAAAGATTTCTTTCAAAAGGAGGGAAATTTGTAGATTCAAATGAAAAGGAAATCGTAGGATCATTATTCAAAGAAAAAAAGAATCAAAACATATTAGATGTGGGTGCGGGAACAGGAAGGTTTTCTATACTTCTAGCAAAACAAGGCCACAACATAACTTGTTTAGATCAATCCAAAGAAATGCTAGAAATATTGGATAAAAAAAGCAAACAAGAAGGATTAAACCTATCTCTAATAAAAGGAGATGCATTAAAGCTTCCATTTCAAGATAATATTTTCGACGCCTGTGTTAGCATAAGAGTATTATGGCACTTCAAAAATCCAGAAAAACTTTTAGAAGAAATGATAAGGGTAACAAAAAAAGACGGAATAATTATTTTTGATCTATTAAACAAAAAAAGCTTAAGAAGATTTTTCACCCCAGTAGCAAATAGATTTGTATACACTAATTTAATGACAAAAGAAAAAATGAAAAATATAATTAACACATCTGGAGGAAACATTGCAGAAGAAAAAGAATATTTCATCCTACCTTACTTCATTTACAGGCACTCTCCTAAGTTTTTAGTCAATTTTCTAGAGAAAGCGGAAAATAAACTCCATAGAACAAAATTTAAAAAGAATTCCTCAGTAATATATTTTAAGGTTAAAAAATGAATTTGTTAAAAAATAAATTATTTCTAAGAATAATCGGAATAATAATTTTTGCCTATATTCTTTCCAAAGTAGAACTTCAAGAAGTTTCCTCAATATTAAAACAAATAGATCTAACTTATTTTTTAATTGGATTACTTTTCTTTGTACCAGCAATCTTGATAAAAGCCTATAGGTGGCAAAGAATATTACATCTACAAAAAATAAGAATTAAAATAAGAAAACTAATCTCACCTTACATAGGCACTTTTGGATTAGGCATAATAACCCCATTTAAAGTTGGAGAACTAGCAAGGATAGCCTTTCTAAAAAACAAAAAAATCCCCCTAGCAACCTCTGCGTTCGGAGTGTTAATGGATCGATTATTAGACATAATACTATTCACCACAATTGGAATAATAAGTATGATCTACCTTTTCTCATATTTTAAAGAATATTTACTAACTCTTCTAATAATTTTGTTGGGATTAATTTTAGTAACAATTTTAATAGTAAGTAAAAGCAAGGCTGCATCAAACATAATACTCTCTATGTTCTTGCCCAAAGGAATAATAAAAAAAACACAACTAACAATCAAAGAATTATGGAAAGAATTCAGAAGAATAGATTTAATTTTCTTCATAGAAGTAATTGCAATAACTGCGCTTTCTTGGATTTTAGCAAACCTAGAAATTTATCTATTTGCATTTGCATTAGGAATCAATTTAACTTTGTGGCAAATAATAATTTTAGTTTCAATATCCAGCATAGCAAATCTTCTTCCAATAACAATTTCAGGAATAGGAACAAGAGACGCAACATTCATATTTATTTTTGCAATATTTGGATTAACAAGTGAACAAGCAGTAGCATTATCCCTTCTTATCTTAATAGCATGGATAATAAAAGCATTTTTATGTATGCTCTTCTGGTGGAAAACCCCAATAATAGTAAAAAACAATGAAAATTAAAAAATTCCTAAAACAAGAAGAACCGTATTATAATACTGAAAGAGATCCAATCAGATTTGTAGAAAAATATAACGAAAAATATAACACTTTATATTATAAAAAAAAAGCACAAGAAGTCCTGAGATTAATAAATTTTGATTTACAAAATAAAAAAGTTTTAGACATTGGATGCTGTGCGGGATTCTTAAGTATAAATTTAGCTAAAAAAGGAGCAATAGTCACAGGAATAGATTCCTCAGAATACGCAATAAACGCAGCATTACATAACGCAAAGGAAAATCAAGTAGAAAATCAATGTAAATTTATAAAAGAAGATTTTAACCTTGCAGAATTTCAAGATAAATTTGATCTAGTAATAGCAAAGGATGTAATAGAGCATATTCAAGAAGATGAAACCTTTCTAAAAAAAATAGAATCATTACTAAATCATAATGGAAAAGTAATTATCACAACCCAAAACTCATTTTCATTCAATTATATATTTGAAGGAGTAATTAGAAAACTACTTGGACAAAAAAGATGGGTTGGCTGGGATTCCACCCATGTAAGGTGGTATAACCCTTGGAAATTAAAAAGAAAATTCAAAGTAGCCAATCTAAAGGTAAAAAATTATAGCTCAAGTTATTTTTTCCCATACGAGATGTCTAAAGTATTAACACAAAAAGAACCAAAAAGTAAAATCCACACATTAATAGATGATCATTTAGGAAACAAAAAACCTTTTAACTTAATAGGTTGGAGTATATCTGCAATAGGGGAGAAAAAATGAAAGAAGAAACAAACCCTATTTTCATAACAGGATTATTTAGGTGTGGAACAACAATGTTTGGTAAAGCATTAAATGTACATCCAAAAATAACAATTGCTTCAGATCCTTACTACCAATTTTTAAAAGCTTTCAGAAATGAAATTTATAAAAAACACAAAAAAGATTTTGATAATGATTCACCAGTCTCAGATAATTTTTTTTCAGAAACCCTAGAAGCAGATAGAGAACTAAGAAATTCCAATCTAAATGTCCCAATCAAAGCCCAGAGTATAAATACAATAAAAAAGAATATAATTCCATTTTGTGAGTTTAATTCCCCAAAAATAGTCCCCCTCTTAAAAAAAACTACGGGAAAAACATACAAGGAGTTTTACAATCAATTGATCTCCATAGCAAAAGAAGCATATGGAAAGGAAAATATAAAATACATGGGGATAAAAAACGTATTCGCAGAAAACTTTAATTCTCCACTAATAAATACTTACAAAAATATGAGAGTTATACAACTATTGAGAGACCCAAGAGCAGTATTAGCCTCTCAAAATAAAGATGAAAACGATAGATACCCTATTCTATTCATAATAAGACAATGGAGAAAATCAGTAGCATGCGCATTAGATAATCTACACAAAACAGAAAATTTCCTAGCACTAAGATATGAAAGCATTGTAGAAAATCCAGAAGAAGAGGTAGGAAAAACTTGTGATTTTTTAGACATTAAATTTGTTCCAGAGATGATAGATCCAAGCAATTACACTGGGAGATTTGGAGAAAAATGGCAATCCAATTCAGCATACGGAAAAGCAGATAAAATTACCACAACCTTCAAAGAAAAATGGAAAAAAGTATTATCAAAAGAAGAAATACAATTAGTAGAAGATTTATGTGAACCAGAAATGAAAATATTGGGGTATGAAAGAGTAACAAAACCAAATACAATAAAAACAATAACAAACCCTATGAAACCTTATACAACCAGAATCCAAGACTGGATAAAACCTTACTTAAAAGAGTTCAAACATAATCAAAAAGAAATGAATAAGGAACTAATAAGACATTTATTAATCCATTCAAACAGAAAACAAACAGAAAAAAACAAAGATTTTCTAGATAGTATATTTATGACGGAAAATTTCCTAACAAACATAAAACAAAATCCATTTAAAATAAAAAACTAAGAACCCCTTTCTATTTCCTTAGCTAATTCCATAGTTCTAATAGCTTCATTAATATCAAACCCAGCCATAGATTTACCTTCTTTTACACAATCAATAAAATATCTCATTTGAAGATAAAATCCTGGTTTGTATTTCTTATCCAATTCACTAAGATTAATTTCAACATCCTCTTTATTTCTAACACTAAAAATCCCCTTTTCTAAAGGAAAAATATTAATTTTACTATCTTCGCCATATAAAACCACATTCCATCCCCCAGGACAATCCCAATAAGACCTATATTGACCAACACAGTTCTCAAACTTAATTTGTGCATTGAATGATTTTTTATCTTTATTAGAAAAACTAATTATTTCCTTAACATCCCCCCCAAAAAATCTCATAAGATCAATACAATGTGTCCCATTCGCATATATCCAAGCATCCATTGCTTCCTTTGAATTTTCTCCACTCTCAATAATATCCAAAAATCTTTCAGGAGCTTCAACATTTATTCCTTTTAAATCTCCTATTAATTCTTTAGCTTTAACCATAGTAGACATAAATCTCCTATTAAATGCCACCATAGTTTTAGTATTATTCTCCTCTGCAACTTGCTTTATTTTTTTGGTTTCCTCCACGCTCAAACCAGGAGGCTTCTCTATAAATAATGGAATTCCTCTTCTAGCACAATCCAACCCAACTTTTCCAACATTCTCAATCGTAACTAAAATTAGAACAGCATCGAAATTATGTTTATCTAACATATCATTATAATCTTGATAAGTATTAGGGATTTCAAAGTTTTCTGCAGTTTGTAGTGTTCTTTCTGCCCCACGATTACAAACTTGAACGTGTTCAACAGCCTTGCAGTCGTTTAAAACCTGTAAATGTTCTTGTGCAATTTCTCCGG
>JAIOSD010000005.1 GCA_021107835.1 archaeon | reverse complement strand
TAAAAAACTAAACAATGCAGTTTCCGGTCTTAACCAATAAGCAGAAAACAATTCATCATATAATTCTTTATTCTCAAAAATTATATCGCTTGTTTTTTTATTTTTTATAACATCTAAAAAAGCCAAGATTATTTCATTTAAATCTTCCTCAGTGAAGTCATCCATCTTCATAACAGATAAAGGATATCTACAGTTTTTACAGAATAAATTATCTTCAGGATTTATTTCTTCACACAATGGACACTTTTTTTCAGTCATATTACATTAACAGTATCAACCCTCCTAATTTTAAATGGATTTATTCTCCCATCATTTATTTCTTCTCTAACAGGCGGGGCAGCCAAAGCACAAGAATACCCCAATTCCTTTAAAACATCTATTGTTTCATCAGTAAAAACACCATAAGGATAAGAGCAAACACTAATTTCCACACCCAAATTCTCTTCCATTAGTTGCTTAGACATCTTAAATTCTTCTTTTTGTTCTCCTTTATTTAATCTAGATAAATCTGGATGAGTATGTCCATGTGTTCCGAATACCATACCACTATCAACCATCTCTTTTATCTCCCCCCAGTTTAGATAAAGCACTTTAGAAAATTCTTCTTCAATAGAAAAATGCTTAGAAAATAACTCATCAACAATTTCATTCTTTGTTTCAAAAGGCAATCCTGCGATGGAATATTTTAAATTAGAAGTAAATGTTGTGTCTAAATCATCATACCAGTCTTCTCTCCCTTCATGTTTTTTATCATCAATAAAAAACTTATCTAAAAGAGTTGGATAATCAGTCTTAAACAGACTATTAATATCTTCTGCCAATTTAGCTACCCCTAGCTTAGCCAACAAAAATTGAATTTTTTGAACTGGCAAAACAGAAAAATCCACTAAAGGCTTAGTTGTCACAAAAAAACATCCACTCACGCCATATTCTTTTAAAACTGGAAAAACATTTTCATAATGATCTTTCAATCCATCATCAAAAGATAAAATACAAGAACGATCTGGAATATCCCCTTCTCCACTCAAATAGTCAAGATAATCATTCAAACTAATTATAGTATAGTCTTGCATAATCTTCTTAACCTGATCTTTAAATTTATCAATTAACATCCCTTTCATCTTTGGATAAGGAGTTTTATACATATCTCTAACATAGTGATACATCACTACTAAACATTTTTTTACCATAAGAAAGAAAAATTCACAATATATTTAAATCTTGTCTATCTCGCCTAAATATGAAAAGATTAATTTTAATAGATTCAACAGAAGTAAAAAAAAGAGTAAGTTCGATTAAAGCTAAGAATCTTTTTCCAATAGCATTAGATTTTGAAACAAAAGAAATTTTGAAAAATAACAATATTCCCTTTAAATCAATAAACGAATTCATGGAAAATAACACCCACCTAAAATCAATGCATTGGTTAAAAGACTGGTCCGAGAAAAAAATATTTCAAGACAAATCATTCAAAGATTTAATCAAATACAAAGATATTTCTCTTTGGTGGTTCATAGACTTTTGGCTATATTATCATCCAATACACAAAGACACAGTATATGAGATAACTCTATATCTAGAAACAATAAAGAACATATTAAACCAAGAAACCCCAGAAGTAATTTATCTAGCAACCGAAAACAAAACATTAATAGACGTAACAAAATTATTGTTTAAAAAAAGTAAGGTATTAAAAAAGCCAAGCAAACTAAAAACAAATTACCCCTATATAATAGAATATTTAAAAGAAAAAAAATTTCTTATACGGAATATAATATCCAAACTAGTAAAAAACAAAAAAAATAAAGATTTGTTATTCTTTACTTACCCCTCAAGCATAGAATTAATAGGAAACCATTATAGGGATAGATTTTTAGGGGCAATAGTCGATGATATAACTCTTAAAACTAGTTATGTGGATATAGATTATGATCCAAACCCCGGAATAAGTGGAACATTAAAAAGAAGAAAAGATTATATTCCTTTTGAATCATTTCATAATCAAAAAGTATCCAAAATAGTAAGAAAAGAAAAGAAAAAATTTGAAAAGATTTGGAGAATATTAGAAAAACAACCTTCTTTTAAAAAAAGTTTCACCTTTGAAGGAATAAACCTTTATCCCTTATTAAAGAAAAAAATAAAATTTATATTTACTAATAGATTCCCAGAAACAGTGAAGTATATTGAAACCTCTTTCAACTTACTTAAAAAAACAAAACCAAAAGCAATAGTTTTAGTTGACGAAACAAGCATGTATTGTAGATCTGTAATAACCGCTGCAAGAATCTTAGACATAAAATCAATTGGGATGTCTCATGGATTAATAAATAAAACTTGTTTTGAATATATCCACAACAAAAATGAAGTAAATCCTTATTCTAAAAACATGAAACTCTGTCCAATCCCAGATCACACAATGGTTTTTGGGGAATGTACAAAAGATTTATTAATAAATCAGGGACAATATCCAAAAGAAAGCATAGAAATAGTGGGACAACCAAGATATGACTTTTTAGCCAATAAAAAAAAATTTCCAAGAAATGATAAAAATAAGATATTCGAAATTTTAAATTTAGATAAAACCAAAAAACTAGTCTCCTTTTATTCAGAATACCTTTCAGATGTAGAAGCAGGAGATTTACCTTATGCCATTTTCAATGCAATAAAAGAATTAAATAATAGTGTAAATTTCGTAGTAAAGCTACATCCAAGAGAATATGAAAAACACCAATATTTTTATGAAAACCTAGCTAAAAAAACAGGAATAAAAGTTAAGGTAATAAAAAATATTGATATCTTTGAATTAATTAATGCATCCGATATTGGAATAGTAATGCACTCTAACACAGGAATGGAAACCGTAATGCTAAATAAGCCCCTTTTGATGATAAACGTAACAAACAAAGAAGATGTTCTTCCGTATGCACAAGAAAAGGTTGCTTTAAGCGCATACAAAACAGAAGAAATAGCACCAAAAATAAAGGAATTATTATTTAATGAAAATACAAAACAGCGTTTACTAAGTAATAGAGACAAGTTTATAAGCCACCGACTATTCAAATTAGATGGAAAATCTGGAGAAAGAGCAAGAAAATTTATAGAAAAAACAATAAAATGAATTTTTTAATAATAGGACTAGGATCAATGGGAAAAAGAAGAATAAGAAATCTTCAATCATTAAATGAATCAGATATAATTGGTTTCGACATCCAAGAAAAAAGAAGAAATGAAGCAGAATATAAATATCAGATAAAAACATTCAAAGATATAAAAAAAGCTTTAAAACAAAAACCAAACGCAATTATTATCTCAACACCACCAGACAAACATTATGAATACATGGATTTAGCAATTAAAAACAATATTCCTTTCTTTACAGAATTAAACTTAATATCAAAAGGACTAAAAGAAAGGGTAGAAAAAGGAAAAGATCTTTTAATGGCTGCTTCTTGTGATATGCGTTACATAGAATCAATAAAAAAAATAAAAGAATTAACAAACCAAATAGGAAAAGTAACATCCTTTACATATCATGTTGGCCAGTATCTTCCAGATTGGCACCCTTGGGAAGATTATAGGAAATTCTTTGGAGCAAAAAAAGAAACAAATGCTTGTATTGAAATTATTCCAGGAGAGATAAATTGGCTTCAAGACACATTTGGAAAAATAAACTCCGTAATCGCATTAAAAGGAAAATTCTCAGATTTAGAGATAGACGCACCAGACACCTATCAAATAATTCTAAAATTCAAAGATTTACTAGGCCATTATCTAGTAGATGTAGTTTCACGAACTCCTTATAGAGAAATAAAGATTATAGGAACAGAAGGAACAATAGTTTGGGATCATAATAAAAAGTTAGTAAAACTATTCAAAGATAAAGCTTGGCAAGAATTCCCAGAAGGAGCTGGAAAAATAGAAACAGGATACTTGCACAAAGAAGAACCATATATTGAAGAAATGAAAACTTTTATCTCAGCACTAAAAGGAGAAAAAGAATACCCTTATCTATTATCAGAAGATTTAGAAACCTTAAAAGTTTTAGATGCAATAGAAGAATCAACACAAACAAAAAAAGAAGTAGAGATTTAATACAGAAAGATTATAAACGATTATAAATTTTCAAACACAGGAGTTGATAAAAATAAAAACATTAGCAATTATACCTGCAAGAGGAGGATCTAAAGGAATTCCAAGAAAAAATATAAAACCATTTCTAGGAAAACCCTTAATAGAATACACAATAAAATTAGCATTATCAATTCAAGAAATAGACAAAGTTCTAGTTTCTACAGATGATAAAGAAATAGCAGAAATCTCAAAAGCAGCTGGAGCAGAAGTTCCATTCTTAAGACCAGAAGAATTAGCACAAGATAATACTCCTTCTATTCCAGTTTTCAGACATGCAATTTCATTTCTAGAAGAAAAAGGAGAGAGTTATGAAAATATTCTAATCCTAGAACCTACATCACCATTAAGAACAAAAAAAATAATACTACAAACAATTGAAGCACTAAAAAACCCAGAAGTAGAAACAGTAGTAAGTGCCAAAAAATTTGATGTAGATTTCTCAGATATCTTAAAAGCAAATGAAGACAATTTCTTAAAAATATTCTTAGATTTAGAAACATCTGTAAGGCGGCAAGATACAAAAAATATATATTTACTAGATGGCACTATTTATGGAGTAAAAAGAAATATATTAATGGACGAATCATTAGTAATACTAAATCCATATAAAGAAAAGCCAGATCTAAAAACAAAATTAGTACTATCCGATCCAAGATTGTCTATAGAAATAGATAATGAAGAAGATTGGGAATATGCAGAATATGTTTACAAAAAACACAAAAACATAATAGAAAATGAAAGTTAAAATACCAAATATAAAAAAATCTCAAAATTATTGGAAAAGAGCTGTAAAAACAATTCCAAATGGTTGTATGACTAGAAGCAATGGCCCAATAAGTTACATTTCAAATGTTTCCCCTATTTACAATAAAAAAGGAAAAGGATGTTATGTATGGGATGTAGATGGCAATAAATTCTTAGATCTTGCACCAGGAGGATATCTAAAACTACTAGGCTACAACTACAAACCCTTAACAAAGGTAGTAATAAAACAAGTAAAAGAAGGAAGCTTATTTCAACAACCACACCCTTTAGAAGTAGAAACAGCAGAATTGCTAATCAAAACAATTCCTTCTGCAGAAATGGTAAAGTTTGCAAGAAACGGTGCAGATGTACTAACAATGGGTATAAGGGCTGCAAGAGCATATACTGGAAGAGAACACATTGCATCTCAAGGGTATCACGGAATACATGATTGGTATGTTGGATTAACCGAATATGATGGGGGAGTACCTAAAGCAGTAAAAAAATTAACCCATGAGTTCCAATATAATAATATAGAATCTTTAAAAAAAATATTTGAAGAAAAAAAAGATAAAATAGCTTGTGTAGTATTAGAACCAGTACAACTAACAGCACCAAAAAACAATTTTTTACACAAAGTAAAAAAATTAACCCATAAGAATGGAGCAGTTCTAATGTTTGATGAAATAATAACAGGATTTAGATTCTCATTAGGAGGAGCAGAAAAATACTTTGAAGTAAACCCAGATTTAGGTTGTTTTGGAAAGGCAATGTCAAACGGGTATGCTTGTTCTGCATTAGTAGGAAAATCAGAAATTATGGAAGAATTCAACAAAAAAGCATTTTTTTCAACAACATATGGCGGAGAAACAATTGGATTAGCAGCAACAAAAAAAACAATAGAAATCATGAAAGAAAAAAAGGTCCAAAAACATATATGGAAAGCTGGAGCCAAATTAAAAAATGGAGCTAACAAATTAATAAAAGAACATGGATTAGAAGAACATTACAATTGGAAAGGATTCCCAGTTTGGACAGACATCCAATGCAAGGAAGATAAATTTGGAGAAGAGAATGACAAAAAGGGAATCTTACAACAAGAAGCAATGAAAAGGGGATTATTAGCAGGATTATTCCAT
>JAIOSD010000031.1 GCA_021107835.1 archaeon | reverse complement strand
GCCTTTCTAACAATATATATCTTTTCAACAATAAAATTAGAAAAAGAAGATATAAAAGTAAAAAAAGAAGTTGAAAAACAAATAAAAGAACACAAAAAGTTGGGTAAAAAAGTTTGGGGGATTTTAGCTTTAAGCGCACTTTTAATTTACTTGGGTGCAAGATACACTATTGAATCTGTAATCAATATTTCAGATATGCTTAATATAGGAAAAGAAATAATAGCAATAAGCGCAGTAGCATTAGGAACCTCATTACCAGAATTATTTGTGAGCATAAAAGCAGCGAAAAAAGGAAAAGCAGATATGGCAATTGGAAACCTTTTAGGTTCTAACATTTTCAACACTTTAGCAGTAATGGGAATTCCAGCTTTAATTGGAAAATTAATAATCCCAACAAGTATGATTACATTTGGATTACCAATCATGTTATTAGCTACACTAATTTATTTCTTCACAATACAAGATCAAGAAGTAACACGATGGGAAGGGTGGATGTTAATAATATTCTACATCCTATTCATAGGAAAACTATTCAATCTATTCTAAAAAGATTTATAAGCAAGAAGAGATTCCCTTTTGAAAATGAAAAAAATATTAACTAACCTCATAGTTTTAATTTTAGTAATAACATTAGTAACAGCACAAAAGTGCATTGACAACGATAATGATGGAGTTTATAGTACAGAAGATTGTGATGATAACAATTCAGAAATATGGTATCTTCAAGATTTCTATTTAGATGAAGATCACGATTTATTTGGTACAGGTGAAGTAATAGAAATTCAATGTTGGGGAACAGAAGGATATTACATCTATCCAAAAGATGAAAGAGCATTTAATAATGATGATTGTGATGATTTAAATCCAGATGTTAATCCAAACCAAATAGAACTTTGTGACGGAATAGATAACAACTGCAACGGAATAATAGATGAAGGATGTTATTCTAATTTCTTTCATTATTTCACAAAAACATAACCTTTAAAAAGCAATTAAATTTTCTTTTATTCTAATAGCGGGATGGAGCAGCTAGGAGTGCTCGTTGGGCTCATAACCCAGAGGTCGGAGGAGATGATTGCCTATACCAAGACATTGTCGCCGAATTCAAATCCTTCTCCCGCTATTGCCCTTATCTTATTAAGGGCTTTTTTATTATTTTTATTGGCCTGTATCCATAAATTAAATTTTCTGATAAATTTGGGCTGCCTAATACCAATTATCTTATTCCATTTATATAGTTCAGCATGCCCATTAATCTCAAAAATATATCTAATAGTTTTACCATCAATAATGCGATCATCAAACTGAACCATTTTATATTGATTAATAGGCTTTAATCCATAAGATTTCAGAATTTCCCAAACTTCTGAAGTAAAACGTTCGCTTTTAGAAGAAAATGATAAAACAGGGTAATAAGGAATTTCTTTATACCTCTTTTTAAGTGCAAACCCACCATCAGCATCAAGAACCCCTTGGATAAAGCTTAAAACCAATTCCCCATTATTTTTAAATAAATCAGGAATCCTTAATTGATCATACTTTTTACCCTTAGGCAATTTTATTACATTAACTAAAAAAGTATATAATCCCTTAGAACCAAATCTAAATCCATAAACACCATTATTACCCCCTTTACCTCCAGGAATATACATCATATTTACATCTAAATTAAACAACTTCTTTATCATAGGTCTAACTAATACATCATAAAATTCTTTTTCATCATTCGGATTCCCACCACAAAAAATATAATACTTAGATTTACTATACTTATTGATACATCCATCTCCACAAATAATGCCACAAAAATATGCCAAATCTGGAGTTACATTCTGTGGCAATGTTAATCCTTTCTTATAATCATAAATACTAAACTCAACATTTTTCCACCTCATACTAATAACAAGTCATTTTCATTTAAATACCTAGTGCTGGTCCATGGCAAGCTAGCAAGCTTAACTATTTTTTCATGGCCCCTTCTAAAGTAGAATTAACTCTCGATCCAAGAAAATAAATATAATTCAAAATAGGAGCAACTAAAAGATTCATAGCCTCGTCAAGTTGTTCTTGTGTTCTAACTACATCAACTTTTCCAGAATCAACACAAACACCCAGTCTTTTACCCTCCTCTGGAACACTCAAAATACCCCTCATTCTACCAGAAAAAATCCTATTAGCAAAACCATTAAACTCAATATCCTTACCCCGTTGCACAGCTAAATTCCAATAGGGTGCATCTTCCCCAAACTGAAGATTGTGAACTCTAAAAGAAAGCCCATCATCCTCCTCACAATAAAATTGCACATGCGGACCCAAAGTAAGACCAAAATAATGCAATGCAACCCCTCTTGAAAACAAACCTTTATGATAAAAAGTCATAAAATCATTAACACCACTAACAATTTCATTAAATCTTTGCGTTGCCTGATACTCTTCAAATAACCCCATAACAAAGAGAATAATAAATAACTTATAAAACTTCTCAAAAACCTTATAAACAAGACTTCTTAAGAAAAACTATGAAAACAATATTGGGAATCGATGAAGCTGGAAAAGGACCCGTCATAGGCCCAATGGTATTAGCAGGGGTTGCTATAGAACAAGATAAATTAGAACTATTAAAGCGAATGGGGATAAAAGATTCCAAACTAATCCCTCCAGCAATAAGAGAAGATTTATTCATAGAAATAAAAAAAATAGCAAAACATAAAATAATCATTATTTCTCCACAAGAGATAGATGTAGCATTAAATTCTCCAGATTCTAATCTAAACAAATTAGAAGGAATCAAAATGGCAGAAATAATAAACGCATTAAAAGCAGATGAATCCATTATTGATTGTCCAAGTGTAAACACAAAAGCATTCTCTGAGTTTATGGATACTAAAATAAAAGTAAAAACAAAATTAATCTGTGAACACAAAGCAGATTTAAACTATGTTGTTGTAGGCGCAGCCTCAATCCTAGCAAAAGTAACACGCGATGCAGAAATAGAAAAGATAAGAAAAAAATATGGGGAAGTTGGGCCAGGATACCCTTCAAATCCAATAACAATAGCATTTCTAAAACAAAACTGGGAAAAACACCCTCACTTATTCAGGAAAACTTGGAAAACATATCAAAAAGTAGCACAAAGTAAAAATCAAAGTTCATTAAAAGAATATTAATTAGAATAATCTATCCCCAATACCAAAGAATCTTCTTGGGACTCCCCAAGATGAGTGATTAAATTATCGGCCCCCCTTACTAACCGATTTGTCCTGGCATCATATTCATTAAAAAATGGT
>JAIOSD010000029.1 GCA_021107835.1 archaeon | reverse complement strand
GATTTCGGGCCTAAATCAAGAAAAGTAACAATTGGTGATAAAATGGTTTATGATAAACAAGTATCAATTCCATGCATCAGAGTCATATTCAACACCGATGGATGTATTTACAGAAGATATTGCAAAAAGTATAAAACCCTTCCTAAAGCGTATTTAAACTACAAAGTTATCTAGTTTAGATCAAATAGTGAAAGTCTTTTACACCAGATAAAAAATATCTTATATAATTTTGGAATTAAGACAAATAAGATAATAAAAGATAAAAATTCTTTCGTTTTAAGAATAACTTCCCAAGAAGATGTAGATAAGTTTATTTTTCATATAAATACCAAGCACGAGCATCATTTAAAAAGAATAAGTGGGCCCAACGGGATTTGAACCCGCGACTTCCTGGTAACTCCTCAACTGACTAGAATAAGAGCTTCGCCCCAAATTTCTTTGGACAGGCGCTCTAACCAAGCTGAGCTATGAGCCCATACAATCAAATTGAAGAAATAATCAGTTTAAAAAAGTTTTGAATCTATACAATAGAGCGGTTGAACAAGATCCACCTTACTCCTATGAAAATCAAGAACAAGAAGTATAATATATTTACACCCCATAAGATTCCATTTCTAACCGGTAGTAAAGCATATAACAATACTATAAGTAATGAAGCAATCCCTCCAATTATTAGCATAATAGTTAGGTTTTCTTTTGCATAATCAAATGCAAAGTCCTTCATATCTGAGCAGTCCAACTCGATACATTTTCCTGTTAATTCTTCCCCATTACTTACTACTGTATATTGAGATAGCCCGACAACATAATAATAAACAAATACAGTCCCTGCTATTATAGTTGCAGCAACAATAAAAGCTAAAACATACCATAATAATAATTTAAAGTTGAATGGTTCCCTTGGTTGTTTTGGTTTGAACTCTTTTTTTTCTTTAACTTTTGCTGGTTTTCCAGAAGCCATTGCATTGTCAACTAAGTTTGTAGGCCATTTTTTAGTAATCAAAGCAGTTCTTATCTCTTCTTCGCTAACCCCCCTTTTCCTTGCTTTGGCTATAAAGGGTATCAATGTTACAGAAGGATCTTTTTTTTGTTGAGTGTTTAATCTGTTTGGTTTGGTTTGGGAAGAAGCAATCTTTTTTTTGGAAGATATGAACTTAAATACTTCATTTATTTCTTCTTTATCCCATTTATTTTTTATAAGAATTTTCTTTATCTCTTGTTCTTTGTACCCCTTTTGTAAATGTCTTTTTACATAGTCTACTAATTTTAGATTAACCATCTCTTTTATTTTTAGGAATCTCTATTTAAAAATCTTACTAATGGAAACATATATAAATCTCTTACACTTAAATGAATAAAATGAAAATTGAACTACTAAAAAAACCTCAAAATGTTAAAATTATAGAGGGCTTCCCTGGTTTTGGGCTTGTTGGCACTATTACGACAGAATATTTAATGGATCATTTAGATGATGTTGAAAAAATTGGAAATATTTGGTTTAATGAGATGAATCCTTTGATCGCAATTCATGGGGGGGCAGTTATTGATCCTTTAGGAATCTTTTATTCTAAAAAATATAACTTAGTTTTATTACATGCAGTTACTAATGTTACAGGTGTGGAGTGGAAACTAGCAGAAGCAATTAAAGAGGTTGCGATTAAACTAAAAGCTAAAGAATTGATTTGTATTGAAGGTGTTGGTGCTTTAACAAAAGTTGTTGGGAATGGAAAAATATATTTTATTTCTAAACTAATCAACAAGTATGGGAAAAGAGTGGCGCAGAAAAGATGAAAGAGGGTATTGTTATGGGAGTAACAGCGGCTTTATTATTGAAAACAGATAAATTCCCCTTGTCTTGTATTTTAGCAGAAACTCCAAGTCAATTGCCAGATAGCCGGGCGTCTGCAAAAGTAATAAAAGTGTTGGATCAATACTTGGGATTGAATGTAGATCCTAAACCTTTGTTAAAAAAGGCAGAAGAGTTTGAAAGCAAATTAAAAGGTTTGATGAAACAAACTGGCAAAGCCCAAACTATGAAAGTTAAGAAAGAGATTAGTTATATGGGGTAATAGTGTAGATAATTAGAATTCCCTAGATAAACATTAATCTTTTATATTTTATTCACTTTCCTTTTTTATGGATAAAAGCCCTAAAAATCTAGTTTCAATCTATCTCTTCTCATTTGTTATTGTATTGGTTGCTTTGTATGCAGTTAAAAGTATAAAAGATATTTATTTATTGTCTGCACTATTAGCCATTTTAATTTTACTCTCACTTTTTTATCTCAATAAAGGCAAAAAAAGCATTAGTTTAGAAGGAAAAGGATTAATGAGGTATAGTTTATTATGTCATAATTGTAATTGGGAATGGATGTCTAATGTTACAGAACAAAAGTATTCTAAAAAGTGTCCTAATTGTGGACATGACTCTAGGATAGAAGTTGTTGCTATTAGAAAAGTTAGAAAATTGCCTAAAAAAAGTAATAAGAAACTAACTAGTTATTTTAAGAAATAAAAGAAAAAGAAATATTATTTCTTCTTTTTCTTAGGTTGTTTCTTGACGACTTTTTTCTTAACTACTTTCTTTTTAACAACTTTCTTTTTAACAACTTTCTTTTTTTTCTTGCCGCCCCTAGCCATCTTTGCTTCGCAGACATATTAGGTCTATTCTAATAATTCAGAGATAGATTTCCTTTGCCGTCGATATAGTAAAGATAACCAGGCTTTCTTTTAATAACGCCTTTTGCTATAATTTTTCCCAAAATAGTTCACCTCCTTTATGAACATGATTTAATTAAAATTAGGATTACTAGTATATAAAGTTTATGAACTCCTCGACGGTGAGATAAGATTTAGTGACTTTGGAAAGATTTTATCTTTTCTATAATTTTTTCTGGCAATACTTAGTTTCTCTTTGTGTTCTTTTGACTTTTTCTTACCTTTTGTGTGGTGTTGGTTGATCTGGTAATATTTCTTTAATGATTCTGATCTTGATTTAGGATATATTTTATTTAGTTTTAATCTATATGATTTCTCTTGTATTGATTTATAACTTCTATTAAGAATTAAACCCAATTCCTTAAAGGTTTTTTTCACATAATTGCCCTTAAGGATATTTGTTTCCTCGTTTGTCCATTTCATATAAAAGAATAGGAAGTCGCATTTAAATATCTGGCGCAGGTCTATGGCAAGCTCTAAGTTTTTGTTTTTTATTAAATTATTTAGTTATATTTTTTAATAAAGTTTTTAGTTATTGATTAAAGGTTATTGGTTTAAAATCTTTTAATATTTGATTAAAGGTTTTACCTTCCAGTAAATCTACAAATCATCCAAGAGGTTCTTTACTTTTTTTAGTTGCTCTTTTGAGGTATGAGTATATATTTGTGTGGTTGATAAGTCTGAATGCCCCAATAACTCTTGTATAAGCCTTATACTGACTCCTTTGTCCAAATTATGCGTTGCAAATGAGTGTCTAAGTTTGTGTGCGGTGGCTTTTTTCTTTATATTTGCCCTTTTTGCTGTGTTTTTTATTATTCTTTGTACATTTCTTGTAGTTAGATGCCCATTTTTTCCTGGAAAGAGATATATTTCTGATTCATCTAATGTCTGTATATATTTTTTTATTTCAGAAGATAGTTTTTCTGATAGAAAGAATGCCCTATCTTTATTCCCTTTTCCAGATCGGACCCACCCTTCATCATCATCTAACTCTAAATCAGTTAGTTTTAGCCCTACACATTC
>JAIOSD010000027.1 GCA_021107835.1 archaeon | reverse complement strand
GTGGCTTTGAAACTAGTAAGACCTTCAGCAATGAGGGAAGTATTAGTGGAAAAACCAAATGTTACTTGGGATGATGTTGGAGGTTTAGATCTATTAAAGAACGAATTAAAGGAAGTAATAGAATGGCCACTAAAACATGCAGAATCTTTTGAAAGAATAGGAATTACAGCCCCAAAAGGAGTTTTATTATATGGCCCCCCTGGTACAGGAAAAACCTTGCTAGCAAAAGCAGTAGCTAATGAGGCAGAAGCCAATTTTATTTCAGTAAAAGGTCCAGAATTAATTTCTAAATGGGTAGGCGAATCTGAAAAAGGTATTAGAAAAATATTTGAGAAAGCAAGGCAAGCATCTCCAACAATAATATTTTTTGATGAGATTGATGCAATAACTACAACAAGGGGTTATGGGGAAGGCAGCAAGTCTACTGAAAGAATGGTAAATCAATTATTAACAGAGATGGATGGTTTAGAAGAATTAACTGAAGTGGTAATTATAGCAGCAACAAACCGCCCAGATTTAATTGATGCAGCTTTACTAAGACCTGGAAGGTTTGATAGGATAATTATGGCCCCAATTCCGGATTTGAAAACAAGAGAACAAATATTCAGAGTGCACACTACCAAAATGAAAATAGCAAAAGACCTTAATTTGAAGGATTTAGCAAAGAAAACAGACTATTACACTGGCTCTGATATTGCCTCAATTTGTAGAGAAGCAGGTATGATTGCATTAAGAAAAGATATGGAAGCAAAAGAAGTAACAAAAGAAAACTTTGACGAAGCTCTAAAGAAGGTCCGTGCTTCTGTTACAGAAAAAGACATGGAAAATTATAAAAAAATAGAAGAACAATTCTTAAGATCTGCAAGGGGAGCAGCAATCAAAGAAACAAGCTACATGGGATAAATTTATATATCTCTTCTTTCTTTTTATTTTATGGCAAAAAGAAAAGTAAATTGGGTATTGACTCTTGTTATGTCTGTAATTTTTGGAGCAATTGGAGTAGATAGGTTTATTATGGGAAAAATAGGTACTGGAATCCTAAAATTAATAACACTTGGTGGATTAGGAATATGGTGGTTAGTAGATCTTATTTTAATTGCAACAAAATATGAATTCAAAGACGTTCAATGGGTTGACTAAACTATTATTTTTTTAATTTCTTTAATATTCTTAGCTTTGCTAATATCATTTCTTAATTTAGCACTTCCAACAATACCTTTAGTCATATAAATAATATGTCCCTTTACATAATTAAAATTAGTTTTGTATTTCTCAGCCAATTTTAAATAATCTTTTATCATTTCTGAATAACACTTAGAATCATATTTTCCAGTTTTCAAATAATCGTCAACTTGTTTAAAAATATAAGGATTCTTAGAAGCAACACGACCAATCATAACATAATCACAACCAGTTTCATCAAACATTCTTTTAGCATCTTCAGGACAATTAATTCCCCCATTACCAATTACAGAAATATTAACTTTATCTTTAATTTTCTTAATTAATTTCCAATCTACCCCGCCAGTTCTTAATTGTACACTAGTTTTAGGATGTATTGTAATCATACTAACTCCTGTAGCTTCGGCAATTTTAGCAATTTTCAAAGCATTAATACTATTACTATCCCAACCACTACGAATCTTAATTGAAACAGGTTTTTTACTAGAACTAACCAAAACTTCACAAATTTCTTTAACTCTCTTAGGCTCTCTTAACAAAGCAGCACCACATAAATTATTAACAATTTTTTTCATCGGGCAACCCATATTAAAATCAATCAAATCAACTTTCTTAGAAACAATTTTAACAGCTTTAGAAATATCTTCTAAATTATTCCCCATTAATTGTACTGCAATTGGATTTTCAATTTTTTGCACATCAAATAATTTATTTTCCCCCTTTCTTGCTAAAGCAGAGCTAGAAATCATTTCAGTGTAAGTCAGTCCAGCACCATAATTAGAACAAAGGATTCTAAATGCTGCATCAGTAACATCTGCCATTGGAGCCAAAAAAAATTTAGATTTCATTCTGTTGTAACTTGTTCACCAACTATTAAAGTGTGTTCATGTTGGCTAACCAAAGAGCCATCTTTTTTCTCTGGTAAAATATTATATTCGTGTAAAAGTCCTTGTCTTTTCAATAAACTCAACCCAACTGTCAATTGTAATTTGTTAAAAGGTAAATATCTTTTAGCAAAAGGTAACGTTTTATAATTCTCATCAACAAATTTCAAAATCTTTCTAGCACTAGAATCTCTAACGTTCTTAACCTTTTGCAATTGATAAATCTCAGAAGGTTTTCCTTCATAAACCAAACCACTACCTGTACTTGCAAAAGGTTCAATAGCTATTATTTGTCCTTTAACCAACTTACTCCTATCTCCACTATCAAAGTTGGGTATACTTGGGCTAGTATGTATCTGCCATTTTTCCATTCCATGCCCACCTAAATTACGAATAGGACTAAAACCCAAAGAAGTAATTTCATTATAAACCACTTTCCCAATTTCACGAATCTCAATTCCAGGTTTTACAATTTCGATAGCCGCTTTTAAAGCATTAGCACTCGCCCTAACCAATTTAGAATTATCTCCTAAATCTACAGTTACAGCAGTATCTCCAATTGCACCATTAAAATGGGCCCCTAAATCAAGTTTACAAACATCCCCTTCTTTAAACTTAAAGTCAGAATCAATCTTAGCATTATAATGCGCAGCAACATTATTTATAGAAATTTGAGTAGGAAAAGCCAAACCCCCACCAAGAGAAGTTATTTTTTCTTCAATTTCTTGAGTTACTTCTAAATGAGACTTTCCAACTTTAATTAGCTTTTTACCAAATTCTCTAGCTTCAGATGCTATTTCTCCTGCTTTAATCCAATCTTGCATATAATATACTAAATGATAAATATTTAAAAACCTAACCTATTAAGTAAAACCATGGAAGGATTCATAATTTATTCAACTAATCGGATATTAAACGGAAAATCATGCGTTTTACTATATGGCAAACTAAAAAACAATCAATCTTTTTTAACAATAAATGAATTCAAACCATACTTCTTCATAAAAACAAAAGATTTAAACAAAGCCAAAAAAATAATAGAAGCAGAATATGAAGAAACAGACTTAAAAAACTTCCAAGAAGAACCAATGACAAAGATAATTCTAGAAGATCCAAAAGAAGTTTCAAAAACAAGAAATGAGTTAGAGCATGAAAAAATCAAAACCTATGAATCAGATGTAAGATACACTACAAGGTTTTTAGTAGACAATAAAATACAAGGCCCTTTAGAAATTGAAGGGGATTATGAATCACACGATGAAATAGATAGGGTATACACAAATCCAGAGTTAAAACAAACAAATTACACCCCAAAAAATCTAAAAATACTTTCTTTTGATATTGAGACAGATAAAGAATCAAAAAAACTATACTGTATATCCTTCTATTCTAAAGATTACAAAAAGACAATAATAGTTTCAAACAAAAAATTCCCAAACACAATTTCTTGCGAAGATGAGGAACAAGCAATAGAAGCATTTCAAGAAGAAATAATAAAATTTGATCCAGACATAATAACCGGTTGGAATGTTATTGACTTTGATCTAGCATTTTTAAGAGAGAAATTTAAGAAATACAAAATCCCTTTCATTTTAGGAAGGGATAATGAACCCTCAAAACTAAGATTAGAATCTGATTTCTTTAGAACAAGCAAAGCAGACCTTTCAGGAAGAGTTGTTTTAGATGGATTAGATTTAACAAGATCTTCTTTCATAAAATTAGATAATTACAAACTAGATACTGCAGCGCAAGTTCTTTTAGGAAAAACAAAACTAATACAAGCAGTTGGAAAAGAAAAATATGAAGAAATAAATAGAATGTATAAACATGATCAAAAAGAATTAATCAAATATAACTTACTAGATGCAGAATTAGTCTATAGGATTTTAACTGAAACCACAATTATGAATTTAACAATACAAAGATCATTATTAACAGGTATGCCTTTAGACAAAGTAAATGCTTCAATAGCTTCTTTAGATTTTCTTTATTTGCAAAAAGCAAGAGAAAAAAAATTGGTAGCGCCAACTAATCTAAATCCAAAAAGGGATGAAAGAATAAAAGGAGGGTATGTTATGGATTCAATGCCAGGGATTTATAATAATCTAATAGTTTTAGACTTCAAGTCTCTATATCCTGCAATGATTAGAACATTTAACATAGACCCCTATTCTTTTTTAGGTAAAAAAAAGAAAAAAGATGCAGTAGAAGCACCAAATAAAGTATATTTTGATTCTAAAAAAGAAGGAATCTTACCAGAAATTTTAGGTGAGTTATGGAAAGAAAGAGACATAGCAAAAAAACAGAAAAACAAGCTAGCAATACAAGCAATAAAAATAATGATGCTATCTTTTTGGGGAGTTTTAGCAAATCCCCTCTGCAGGTTCTATAACTTAGATATGGCAAACGGATTGACTGGGTTTGGAAGAAGTTTGATAAAACAAACTGCAGAAAAAGTTAAAGAAAAAGGATATACTGTAATATATAGTGATACAGATTCTATTTTTGTAGATACTAAAACCAACTCAAAAGAGAAAGCTCACAAAATAGGAAAAAAACTAGAAAAAGAAATCAATGAATTTTATGATAAACACATAAAAGAAAAATACCACAGAAAAAGTTTTCTAGAACTAGAGTATGAAAAATTATATCTAATGTTTTTGATGCCAAAATTAAGAGGGGTGGAAAAAGGGGCAAAGAAAAGATATGCTGGCTTATTAGAAAATGGAAAAATACAGTTTGTTGGATTAGAAACTGTTAGATCAGACTGGACTCAAGCAGCAAAAATATTTCAAAAAAAGGTTTATGATAAAATATTCCACAAAGAAAATCCAACAAAATTCATTAAAAAATTTGTTGAAGATTTAAGAGCAGGAAAATATGACAAAGAATTGTTATATAGAAAATCCTTGAGAAAAGATGTTAAGGATTACAAAGTCAATCCCCCTCACTTAAAAGCAGCAAAAAAGTTAAAAAAAATAACATCAAGTGTAATTGAATACTATTGGACGACAGATGGTCCAGAACCAATACAGGCTTTAAAACACAAATTAGATTATGATCATTACATTGACAAACAAATAAGACCAATTGCTGATACAGTTCTAGAGCTCTATGATTTAACATTCAAAGAAGTTTTAGAAGGAAAGAAACAAACTAAACTTTTTGATTTCAAATAGAAATCCTTTTAAGAATAACTACATTCCCTCTACAATGGTAAGGATACCTAAAATTGGGGGAAAATACTCTAAAATTATTTCTTGGGATAGGGGATTATCTCTTAATGACTTTGAAGTATGCACGCTTTACGACAATGATGAAATTGTAAGTTCTGGAACATTTTTAGATCATTCTTCTTCACTTGGAGAACTATGGATGCAATTTTCTTCGGAATTAGATGAAGCATTACAACTATTCGAAAATGATAATATTTTCATATACGGAGGCGATAGATATAAAATCACTCACCTTTTTTATGGGGAAGGCAGTTTGAGGACAAAAGTACCATACATAGATTATAGGGCACTACACAAACCCGTGCTTGTAGATCGGCTAGTTGAGATGACCTTCCCAAATGTAGACTTAGCTAGGTTGAAAAGAGGAAGAAAGAAGATAACGCAAGTTGAAAATGCCTCTTTAAAAGATATGCTTGTTAAGGGGGCTGTTTATGAAACTGAAAACTCTTTAACTGAAGTTGTTGTCCCATATAGGGCATATGATTCCCTAAACAAACCAAACCCTATACTATTGGTTACCAGTGTAACTCCAAGACATGAAAAATTAGGACCTAGAAGATAATTTTCAAAAACTATATAAATTTACTAAGATAACTAATTTTAATGGGAATTGCAATAACCGAACTTTTACCAAAAAAAGAAATATCTTTTGAAAGATTAAAAGGAAAAAAATTTGCAGTAGATGCATCTAATGTTTTATACCAATTTTTGTCCTCAATAAGACAAAAGGATGGTACTCCTTTGATGGATTATAAAGGAAACATAACATCTCATTTAATGGGTTTATCTACAAGGGTTCCAAATTTAATGCAGCAAAATATTAAACTAGCTTTTGTTTTTGATGGAAAGCCTCCAGAGATGAAATTTGAAGAATCTCAAATAAGAAAAAAAAGAAAAAAAGTTGCTCAAGAAAAATACGAAAAAGCTAAACAAGAAAAAGATATAGACTCCATGTCCAAATATTCAAGGCAAACAATAAAATTAACAAAAGATATACAAGAAGAATCAAAAGAATTCATTAAGGCTTTAGGTCTCCCAGTAATACAGGCACCATCAGAGGCAGAAGCACAAGTAGCATTTTTAGCAGAACAAGGAGATGTGTGGGCCAGTATCTCACAAGACACAGATACCTTTCTTTATCAAACTCCAAGATTAATTAGAAATCTAACAGTTTCCAATAGAAGAAGAATTAGGGGGACTTACATTAAAGTAGAACCAGAAATAATAGAATTAAAAGATATATTAACTTCCTTAAAAATAAATCAAGACCAGTTAATTGCATTATCTATTTTAGTTGGCACAGATTACAATCCAGGAGGGGTTCACAGAGTAGGTCCTAAAACTGCTTTAAAGCTTGTACAACAATACAAAAGCTTCGAGAAGATATTTGCTAATGTTGAAGCAGAATTTAATTGGAAAAAGGTTTATGCCACTTTCAAAAATATGCCAATCATAAAAAACTATCAATTAAACTGGAAAGCTCCCGACTTTGATAAGATTGATAAAATACTAACAAAACACGATTTCTCACAAGATAGAATTGAAAAATTAAAAGAAAAATTGAAACCAAAAAAACAAAAAAGTTTAGATGGTTGGTTCTAAGGCCTTTTATGTGCTCTTAAGAGATTTACTGCTTCATCAAGACGCCTATCTACAGAGCTTTTATCTCCTCTTCGAAGATCATTTGCTGCTTTGTTAAGTTCATCATATGCATCGTCTCCATCCCCACTACTATCTCCTTCACGGTCCCCATCCAATCTTTGTCTTGTAGTATCTAAATCTCCTCTTTCTAAATCTTTACAATCATCAAGGAAATTAGGATCATTTACATCTAATTTTTTTACCCTTTTAATAATCCTTCTTATCTGTTTTATAACTCTTTTATACCTATGTTTATCTTCAAGTCTTTCCTCTTCTTCTTTGGTTTCTATCTTTGATTGCTTATCTTCTAAACCTTTTTCTCTACTAACAACTTTAGAATCTACATGAAATCCTTTAGTAAGAACAAACATAGAGTAAATTATAACAAAAATAGCAAACAGAGAAACAATTACCCCACCAACCACACCCAAAAGCATAACCAAGTAAACAACTGGAGATAGAGTAATAGATATCAATGCAAGCAAAAATGCAAATCCGCCAGCCCATCTTTTATTACCTTCAAAGAAAGGAATTTTTAAAGCTAGAATAAATAATATAAATCCAATAAGGGCTACAGCTGCTAAAACAGCCCAAAGAGAAGGATCTTTAAGAGCCATGAAATTAATATTTAATTTAAGCTGATCTGCCCCGCCTCCAAAAAAAGAATCACCTATAAAGAAATTATCTGCACTAACTAAACTACTTCCAAAAATCATACTTAAAAAACTAAAAATTGCTAATTTATATTTCATTTTATTGCCTCCACGCCCCTATGAATAAATAGGCAGCATAAATGATTAGTAAAATTTGTAAAATAACATCACTTAGACTCAAACTAAAAGGAATCCAAGATGCCCCTTGATAAGAGAAGAATAAATATATCCCAACAACAGCGAAAATCAAACCAATAGCTACTTTCCCTAATTTATTTACAGGATCCATTGTAAATGATTCTATTAATATCACTACACCAATAACCCCTATTAAAATCCTCAATAAAGCCCCACCAATCTCAAAATTAAAGGGAAATGCATCTAAAAAAGGCATTAAAGCTAAATAAAGAAAAATTAATCCTCCAAAGAAATACAACCAACTTCCATTATGTGTATCCCAATCTCCTCTTTTATTCATACACTAAGCAACTATTTTATTATATTTAAATATATCGGTATATTTATTTAGAAAGAATCGATTAATTACTTTCTTACAACAATGTATACTCTAATGTCTCCAATTTTTTCCTTCTTTCACTAATGCTTTTCTAACTTTTTCCAAATGAACGCGGGCATTATCAAATTTTCCAGATTTCAAATCTTGAAATGCACTATCTAATCTCCCTTTCAATTTATTCTTAGAGGAACAATAACCACATGCCCTCCTTATATATTGAAAATTTACATCACTTATGTTGGGATTCGTTTCTCTTTCCATTTTTTTAATTTTTTCAATTGCTCTTTTACAATCCGAAATGCCCCTAGAAAGTGTTTCTCCAGATGAACTATTCCAACTTCCCGAACGTTTCCTGCTACCAAACCCTAAAAATCCCATAATTCCTTTAGACCAATAAATATTTATAAAACTATCTATAATAAAAAACATGTTTTTCAGAAAAAAGAAATTAACAACAAAAGATATTAAACTAATTCCAAAATCTTTTGATATAGTGGGAGAAATTCTAATCTTTACAGATTTCCCAAAGGAACTTAAAAAAAAGGAAAAATTAGTAGGAGATTACTTAACTAAAAAACTAAAAAACATAAAGACAGTAGCTAAAAAAACAAAACATTACTCAGGCAAATATAGAACTCCAAAACTAAAAATCCTAACAGGAAATAAATCATTAGAAACAATACACAAGGAAAATGGAGTAAAAATCAAAATAAATCCAGAAAAAGCTTATTTCTCTCCAAGAACAGGATCAGAGAGATTAAGAATAGCAAAACAAATAAAAAAAGATGAAACAATTTTAGTTCTTTTCTCAGGTGTAATGCCTTTTGGACTAACAATTGCAAAACATTCTAAGGCAAAAGAAATCTATGGGATTGAAATTAACCCAAAAGCACACGAATATGCCAAAGAAAATGTAAAACTAAATAAAATAAACAATATAAAGCTAATAAAAGGAGATGTAAACAAGGCAATGCCGAAGATAAAATTTAATAGAATAATAATGCCTCACCCTTCTGATTCTGAAAGATATCTAAAAATAGCTTTAAAACACTTAAAACCAAAAGGAAAGATTTACTTATATGTTTTCGAAAAAGAAGAAAATTTCAAAAAATTAAAAGAAAAATACAAAAAGTTTAAACCAAAATTAGTCAAAGCAGGATCTCCAGCACCAGGAAAATTCAGAGTTTGTGTAGAATTAAAAACCTAACTCCAACAATTCTTTAGCTTTCAAATGAACTGCAGTTGGAGCTTCACCACCATGCCAAGTAAATCTAGGGCGAATATTCATCGGATAGATTCTTTCAGAATTATCATCTAAAATAATAGCAGAGCCTTTCATCCTAGGTAGATTATTAATATATTTCTGAATATCCGCTAACATATAAGTTTGCATAATATTATTTAAGGCATCAATATCTTTCTTAGCAGTAATTCTATGGCTAATAACAATATCTGACTGTGTTATCACATCTTTATGTATTTCTCCAGGTTGTTGTGTGGCCAATACTAAACTAATCCCTGGCTGTCTACCTTCACGCAACAATTGTACTAAAGCATCTGTAGCTCCAGTCTTCCCTTCATGAGGTAAGAACTCATGTGCTTCATCAATAAGTATCCAAACAAGAGGCATATCATCTTTACTTTTTTCTTTTTCAAAACCAAAAAAACTAGTGCCTGCTTCAATCGCCTTTAGCTCCTCTAACTTACGAGCAACCATTCTTTCTTGTAATAGTTTCTTAGAAATAATACCAACAACCAAATTTTTAATCCCCCAACTTCCAGCAGTATGGCTATAAGCACTAATATCAATTACACTTACGCGACCACCTTTAACCAAATCTTTTATCTGCGTTCCTTTTTTACTAAACAAACCCCATGCTTCTGCAGCAATAAAACGATTAATTGAAGCATCTTTGACATCTTTATCTAATGTTTTATCAGCATTTATTTCATTGATAATATCTAAAATACCATAATTAACTTTTTCATCAATAAGATTAGCAATAGACTTCTCAATAGCTACCCCAATTGGATGCATTAATTCAATCCCAAATACATTCGCCCAATCTGAAGCATCTAATTCAGATGTTTTTATGCTCAAGGGAAAATCCGCTAAAATTCCTCTTTTTTTATAATCTTTAAAATATCCCTCTGGAACATATACATCCAGATTATTAAGCTCTTTAGGATGCATATTCCAACCTGTCAATAACTGTTCTTCTTTTTTATTAGGATACTTCATGGTCCAAAAAATACCCATTGTATCAAAGATTAAAACAGCCAAATTTTCAGCAACTTCTTCAGGCAAATTAGACATTTCTTCTGCCATCACTCCTAAAGAGTAACTCTTCCCACTCCCTCTTTTGCCGTCGATAAGTACAACATGAGTTCTAGCCACATCCATAAAAATATCACTACTCAAAGAAACTGTTTGTTCCATCTTAACATAGTGTCTACCTAAAAAGATAGTCCCTTTATCACCAAACTTCTTTTTATCTTTAGCAGTCCTACCAATTATAATTTTATGAGGCATTTTTTCTATTCAACCAAATTTTCAATTTCTTTTATTTTTTTAGGATTTAAACTTATCTCTAATCCATAATGTGTTGGTTTAGATAACAGTAGTTCTTCTTTGAGAAGATCTTTTATGGCTTTTTTTACTTCTTTGGAACTTCTCAGTTTATTCGATAACCCTTTAGGAAGGTTATTTATATTTGTATGTTTATGTAACCACATCCTTTGTCTATATAATTTCCTAACAATAAATTTTTTAATGATTAATAGCTCACCCATACAATCTCTAATAAGGAGCACTTGTATTTATAGCTTTCGTTTTAAGAACCATGGCTACCAAAATAGAAACATTTAAATATTGTATATATATCTAAAAGAACATGGAAGAAAAAAGTGTATTCGTAGAATATTTTGGAGAGTATCCTTTAATTAGGGTACTGGATTTTCTAATACTATCTAGGGAGCTAGATTACTCTATGACTGAAATAGCTAAAAATTCAGGGGTTGGTTGGACATCTTTTTCGGAAATATGGCCCCAACTAATAGAAAAAGAAATAGTAATCTTTACTAGAAAAATAGGAAATGCAAAATTATTCAAATTAAATGTAAAAAACTTGTGGGTAAAAGAACTAATAAAAATGGATAAAGTTATAACTAAAATAGAAACAGAAAAAATATTATCCAAAAAAGAAATTATAGTTTAAATCAATTAATATCCTTAATCACACTACCAATTATAATTTTATGAGGCATTTTAATCTAATGGATTTTTGATATTTATTAAATCTACGTTTGCTACATGTGTGTATATCTGCGTAGTTCTTAAATTTTTATGTCCTAAAAGTTTTTGTATTTTTCTTAAATCTATTCCTTGTTCAAGTAAATGTGTAGCAAAGCTATGCCTCAAGGTGTGGGGGGTTATTTTTCTGCCGATGACTTTTATTGATGCATTCTTCACTATTTTTTGTATACTTTTTGCTGAATATTTTCCACCACGATTAGATTCAAATAGACATTTTTTCGGAGAATGTTCCAACAAATATTTCAACAAATCTTTTTTTATGGAATTAGATAATAAACTAATTCTATCTTTTTTTCCTTTTCCTTCTCTAATCATCACAACATTCCTTTCAATATCAATATCCTTTGATCTAAGATTTATCAACTCTGAACATCTCAATCCAGCAGAATATAGGATTTGAATCATTAATTTATGTTTAGGATTTTTTATAGATTGGATAATATTTCTAACTTCACTTTTATTTATTACCTCTGGAAGCTTTGATTCGGTTTTATATGGTGGAAGATTAAATTCAATTTTTTTATTATTGGAACTAAATAATATTTTTAATGCAGAATATCTCAGTTTTATAGAACTAGAACTCATTTTATTATCTATTGATTTCAACAAATACTCTTTTGCATCTTCAATTGAGAGGTTATCAGAACTTTTCAAGAAATCATTAGAAATCCAAACATAGGATTTTTTTGTTTTATCAGAATAATTCCTCAATTTAAGCTCTTTTTCCAGATTAACCAAAAGCGAACTAACACATTCCATTTTTACTAATAATTGCCCATTTATTTATAAATATTTATATTTTTGAGAGCAATAAGTTCCAATAAAAGGTGTTCAACGCAATTTTTTGCTGATGCAAAAAACTCTGCGCGAGATTAATTTTAGTTATAGAATTCCCCTCCAGAAAATGTGCCTTAACGATAGAAAGATTTTATGCTCTTCTCAAATCCACTTTTGAAGCTGATACTAAAAGGGCATCTCGATCATTATACATAGGCAACGTGCATGTTACTACCATTGCTTCGGTAGAATCCCCATTTCTGAAGAAGTAAGAATCATCTAAACCTGAAGTATCTTTTTTATAAAGGTTATATCCCCTACCTTCATAAAATTGCTGAACATATGTTCCAATTTGATTCTCTTGTTCTTCAGTTATTGGAATAGAGAAACTTTCATCAGCACTACCTAACACTATCCCTTCACTAGCCGCATCCAGAGGATCCACCCTATGTTTAAGTGTTCCTCCATGAAACAATTTCATTCCATGAGAAAGATTTGGGTCTTGAACAGCTTCAGCCAAACTTTTTGGAGCTTTTTCTGAACGAGCGTTAAGACTACCTCTAAGAAATTGTTCAAAATTCATTCTTGGTATTGCTTGATTTTCCATGTTTTTTGTAATGAATTAACCCTTATAAATCTTTCTATTTGTAACTACTATAAAGGCACACCCCCCCAAAATTTGTCTAAAATTAATCTCGCTTGCCACGCCTTGCAGGCTTTCAGAAAATCAAAGATTTTCTTCAGGTCGCTGAACAGGGCTTAAACAGAAAATCCTTGCAGGATTTTCCCAAATTTTTTCTTTCAGAAAAAACTCTCGAGGTCACTTCGTTCCGCTCGAGCCCTTCGGGTTGTTTATCCCCAATGTTATATTCAATTGGTGAGAACAAAAAGTTTTATATAATAATTAACCAAAATAATATTATGGATTTTAAAAAGAAATCATTGAAAACAAAAGGTGGAATAACTGGTGCAGTAGTACTACCTCTTACTTATATAATTCCGCTTTTAATTACTCAGGATCCTGATTTTATCATCTTTATATTAGGAC
>JAIOSD010000049.1 GCA_021107835.1 archaeon | reverse complement strand
TGTTGGCTTCCATGGGGGAAATTCACAATATTGTTTAGGGGAATCGGCACGAAATGATACTCTTATAGGAACTTACAGTTGGAGTATAACCGATGGGGGGAAAGATCCAACTTGTGATGTAGTACCTGTTACTAATATTAATACAGTTCCTAGCCATGGGGGTGTAGGGATTTCTTGGACTGATTCTGATAGTATTCTTGTGGATGAGTATGAAATTTGGAGAGGTTTAATGCATGATGGTAATTTGATTAGTGTATATCCGGAATATGATGATATCTCAACAAGTACAATTCCAATAAGACCAACTACAAGGGAAGAAGCGTTAAATAGTATTGAATGGACTTTAGTTGGAAATGTTGGAACTGATGTTGAATATTATTTTGATAGTATAGTTGATAGGGGAATTTATTATTATGAAGTTTTTGCTAAAACTGATAGTGGAATTTATAGTTTAGCGGCAGATAATAATGATAGGGCACTAAATTATATTTTAGGAGATGTTTTTGAACCTGTAGATGGTTTTGTTAGGGTCAATGATATTTCGGTTTTAGGTGCATCATATGGAGTTAATGATAGTTCTGAATTCTATAATCCTTTTGTAGATGTTGGACCTACTGATGATTGGTCTGGAAGTGGGATTCCTTTAACTGATAATAAAATAGATTTTGGAGATTTAATGATTTTTGCGTTAAATTATGATTCATCTAAGTCTAAAGTGGTTGGAGAAAAGAGTTCTTATAATAATTATGTAATATTAGAATTGGAGAAGATAGATGATTTAACTTGGGCTTTTGATTTAGTGGAGCCTACTTTTAATCTTAAGGGAATCAATTTAGTTGCCACTATTCCAGAAGAAGTTGAAGTTGAGTTGATTAGGGGAGATTTATTGGATGAGCAATCAAATTATGTATTCTTACAAAATAGTGATAGTGATGGTTTGAATGTGGGTATGGCTATTTTTGGGGAAGGAACGAGTATTAAAGGAAATGGAACTTTGTTTTATATTGAGTTTAGTGAGGAAGTTGGAAGATTAAGAAATGTATACATTGAAGTTAGAGATGTAAATAATGACTTGATGAAATATAAATTGATATTTGAAGATTATTATGATGGAAATTTGTTAAGTAAGGTTAGGTAATAAATGATTTAAAACTTTTGATATCCTCTCTTTTTTTATACATTTTCTAAAATCCGAAATTCTTAAAAAAGATTAATCACTGTGAAAATTATGTTTATGCCGAGATCGCATAGCTTGGTTATTGCATCGGATTGCTAATCCGAGTCCTTACGGACGCCTGGGTTCAAATCCCAGTCTCGGCGTATCAATATCTTTGGGTATAAATATATAAAGGGGGTTTCATTAACTATTTAAAATGGCAAAAGTACACACAAGGGCTAAGCGGAGATTAAAGGTTGGAACGCATAGAGGTAGTGGTAAAATTAATGGACCTAAGAAAAAAGGGGCTAAAACTTTTAAAACAGAAAAGGATGCTCAAAAATATGCAAGTGAAAATGGTATTGTTTCATATGAACTAAAGAGTGTTAAAAAAGAAAAAAAGTTCCAAATTATTGAAAAAGGATAAACTAGACTTATATTACCAATACTTTTTTATAGTTTGATTTTATGATTTAGATTATGATATTAGAATCTGTTTTAGCATTTATTGGTTTGATTGTTGGAGTATTTTTAGCTAGGTTTACCAAAGAAGAATTTAAAACTGGAAAAAAATATTTTATTTTGATTTGTAGAGTTGTTTTGTTTATTTTGATAATTTATTTGCTTTACTTGGTTGAGATCAATTGGTTGTTGCTTGGGTTTGTTTTAGGAGCTTTTGTTGGTTATTTTTTTAGGAATGTATATTTTTATTTAGGTCTTGGTGTTTTTAGTTTGAATGTTTATTTTGCTTTTCTTGTTTTCTTGTTTGGTTTGCTTTATGGAACTTTGATTTATCACGTTGAAAAGGTTTGGAGAAAAGTTTTATTTAGTTTTATTTGGTTTGTTCTTGGTGCTTTTATATTATTAGTTGATATTTCTAATACTTTTATTTATTCTTTTGTTGCTGGGGCCTTGTTTATGCATTTTTTGCGTAGAATTGGTTAGTTTTATAAATACATTCTTTTGAGTAGTTTTATGGTACTTTATATGATTGGAATTGGATTAAATGATGAGAAAGATATATCTGTTAAAGGATTAGAATTAGTTAAGAAAGCAGATGTTGTTTATCTAGATAATTATACTTCTATTTTGAATGTTGGTGTTTCTAAACTAGAGGATTTTTATGGGAAAAAAATAATTTTGGCGGATAGGGATATTGTTGAGAATCAAGTAGATAAGATTTTGAAAGAGGCTTCCAGTAAAAGTGTTGCTTTTTTGGTGGTTGGTGATGTTTTTTCAGCTACTACTCATTTTGGAATGTTTATGGGTGCTAAAGAAAAAGGAATTGATGTTGAAGTTGTACATAATGCTTCAATATTAAATGCTGTTTCAGAAACTGGATTATTTTTATATCAATTTGGAAAAATAACTTCTATTCCTTTTGATAATTCAGATGTTAAGACTCCTGTAAATGTTTTTAATGATAATTATGAAAAAGGGTATCACACTTTATTTTTATTGGATTTAAGTCCTAAAGTTGGAAAGTTCTTAGATGTTTCAGAAGCTGTTAAGTATTTGGTTTCGAATGGTGTTTCTGAGGATTTAATTTGTGTTGGTTGTTCTAGGATGGGTTCTAATGAACAGGAAATTAAAACTGCTAAGTTGAAAGATATTGAATTGAGTAAGTTTCCACAGTGTTTGATTATTCCTGGGAAAATGCATTTTTTAGAGGAAGAGGCGATTGAAAAGTTTAAATAGAAATACTTATATAGTAGTTATATAGTAGTTATATACATGGCAGTTACAACAATACAAGTAAAGGATTCTACTTTAAAAAAATTGAAAGGATTCAAAGTTTATGATAGGGAGAGTTATGATAAAGTTATTAATGATTTAATGAATCAGACTGAAGTTGAAATTTTAACAGAAGAAGATATTAAAGAAATTGAACAAGGATTGGCGGATGTTAAGGCTGGCAGGGTTTATAGTGAAGAAGATATTGCAAAAGAATTTGGTGTGAAATTAAAATATTAAAATGTATGTAGTAACATATACTTCTGAAGCAAGAAAGAAATTATTAAAATTGCCTGATGAGATTAGAAGTAGAATTATTGCTAAAATTAATTTTTTGAAACCTAATCCTTTTAATGATCTAAAAAGATTGCAAGGGGATAAACTTTGGAGATTAAGAGTTGGCGAATATCGTGCGATTATTGATGTTATAGTTAAGGGAAAAGAGCTTATTATTTTGAGGGTGGGACATAGAAGAAATGTTTATAAGAAAAAATGAAAATAATTGTTAAACCTAACTGTCCTAAAAATAAACTCTTGGAGTTTGACTCTGTTCGTGGGGCATATCGTGTTGAAGTGAAAGCTAAACCTGAAGGTGGGAAAGCTAATTTGGAAGTTGAAAAGTTCTTATCTAAACATTTTAAGAAAAGGGTTAAGATTGTTTCTGGCTTTAAATCGAGGCAAAAGATTATAGAAATTCTAGAATAGTAAAGTTTATATAGTAGTATATTACTTTATTTTTGTTGGTTTCCTTGAGCTTTCCTTTCGGGGTTTGTTCTTGGTTTCTGACACTTCTAATGTTTTTGAAAGTTTAAAGCGGATTCTATTGTTTCTTTTAT
>JAIOSD010000066.1 GCA_021107835.1 archaeon | reverse complement strand
GTTTTATTTTCCCCCCTTTCCTTTGAATAGATAGTATTATGTCATGAATTATATCTATTCTATTTCGTTTTCTTTCCATCATTTAGAACCTTTTTTATTATTAGAAGCAATAAGGCGTAGCCCCCTAATTGAATTATTTCTCCTGCCACATAAAACAAATTTCCAATCTTTGTGAAAATGAATAATAATTGGCTAATTGCTATTATTCCAAAGCTATATGCTAGTCCTTTTGTGTTGGGGTATTTGCTTATTTGATACTTTTTTATGTATAGTGTTGTGATTAAACCTAGTAAGATTAATGCGGTTAGGTGGAAGATATAGTAGTTTAGCTGGCTGAAATAAGTGGTGATTAGAATAAAGTATGCTATTAAAAAAATGCTTGATTTTGGCTGTTCTTTGTTGTATACACTATATAAATAGTATAGTCCTAATAGGTTTAAGAAAGTAAATGCTGCGAATGTGAGATATGAAAAAATATTGTAACTTATTATTGTATCTACAGTGGTTTTTATTATTTCTGGGTTGTTAATGGGACTTATTTGATCGTAATATACTGTTAAATTAGTTATTAATTTGAATAAAAAAGACATTCCTACTAAAAAGAAGGAGAATGCAAGGTAGTAGTATTTTTTATTTAGTTTATTTAATCTATAATATCTTAGACTGATTAAACTTATTGAGATAATAACTATGAAACTAAAGAAATCTATTATTGTTGAAGGGAGATAGAACCATTCTGGGCTGAATTTTAAGTGTATCATTAAAGATTGGGATATTGGTTTAGCTTAAAAATCTTGTGGATTTTTTGATTTTTATTTAAAAGCTTTGTGGTATTTGTTTCTTGTATGGGTTTTCATAGAGTATTTATAAGGAATTTCCTAGGATATAGTAAGCGGTTTGGAGGTGATGTCGAAAATCTGCTTGTTTTGGGTCATAATCTGACCCGTTCCTATTCATACACCCCCTTTTTTTCCTTTTTTTATTTTATTTTTATTATTTCCTTAGATTCTTTTTTTGCAAATTCTAATTTATCTTTATTTTCTGCATATATTGTAAATATTATATCTCCTTTTTTTACTTTATCATTTACTTTTTTGTGTAGATATATTCCTGCGCCTTTGTTTTGTGGTGCCCCTGCTAGTCTTGCAAGTTTTGATATTTTTATGTTGTTTATTTCTTTAATCTTCCCCTTTTTTGGAGATCTGTAATTATATGTGAATTTTCCTAAGTTTATTTTTTCTGGAGTTATATTTGATTTGCCCTTTTGTGCTTTTATTATCTCTTTCATTTTTTTATATGCTAGTCCAGAATTTAATATCTTTTTTGCAGATGCTTTAGTTTTAGTTAGTTTGAATATTTTATCTGCCATCATAATCGCCTTTTTTTCTAAATCTTTTGGGGCTCTTGGATCTTTTTTTAAAATGTATAAGATATCAATTGCTTCTAAGTTTGGTCCAATTCCATTTCCGATTGGTTGAGAACCATCTGTTATTATTACTTTTGTTTTTATGTTGAATTTTTTGGATATTTTTTGGAATCTTTTTTTAAGAGTATTTGCTTCTTTTTTTGTTTTTAGTTTTGCATTTTTCCCTACTGGTAAATCAATTAGTAGATGTGTTGATCCTGCAGCTATTTTTTTTGCTAGAATGGATGCGATTAATAATCCTTTTGGATCTATTCTTAAAGGGTGTCTAACTTTTATTAGTCGGGTATCTGCTCCAGTTATTTCCATTGTTTCGTTCCAGATTATAATTCCTCTTGTTTTTTTCAAAATATTTTTTATTTTATTTGGACTGAATTTTACTTTTGCTAAAACTTCCATGGTGTCTGCGGTTCCTGATGGGCTTGTTATTGCTCTAGAACTAGTTTTTGCTATGTTTAATCCTGCTGCTGCGAGTATTGGAACAATTAACATAGTGGTTCTATTATTTGGAACTCCTCCGATACAATGTTTATCTGCTAATATCTTTTTCTTTATTTTTATTTTATTTCCATCTTTTACTGTTTCTTGTATTAAAAATGTTAATTCTTTATATGATAGATCGTGGTTGTAACATGCTGCTACAAAATAAGAAACTTCTATATCTGATAGTTTATTTGATGTTAAATCATTTATGATCGATATTACTTCTTTTTTGTTTAATTCTTTTCCGTCTAATTTATTTCTTATTGCTTCAATTGATTTTGGGGTTTTAGAAGGGGTTATTTTTGCTATTTTTTCTTTTGGATTTAAGGCTTTATATGCTTCTTCGAATAAGCCTATTTGTCCTGATTTTATTCCCCCTGTTCCATTTGAAATATCTAAGAGGGCATTTATCTCTCTCTTTTTTGATTTTATATTAACACGATCCAATGCAAATAGACCTAAACTTTCTGCGTCTTTTTTATTTATGGTTGCTACTAGTGGTCCTCCTGTAGAAAGATTAATCTTTTTTATTTTTAAATCCATAACGTTTAATTTAGTTTAATTGTTTAAAAGCTTTTCTTAGAAAAATTAAGAAAAAAAAGAAAGAATTATTTTTTTGTTTTTCTTATTATAGTATATGCTATTCCTGCGATCACTATTATTCCTAAAACCCATATCCAAGTTGTATTAGTTTTTTCTTCTGGAGATTCTTTAACTGTTTCCCCTGTTACTTTTTCTTGTGTTGTAGTTTCTTCTTCTGTTACTATTGGTGTTATTGCTGGAGCAGTATGTGTTACTAATGTGATACTTGCTCGATTACTTGTTATGCTGTTTAAGGTTACTTTTAGGTCTGTTGCTCCAATTAGATCATATATTGCTGATCCGCCTACAGTTATAGTTTTTGTTGTTGGGTTTGTTGAAGCAACTGTTAAGTCTATGCTGTTTGTGTTAATATCTGTGATTGTTGCTGTGTGTTCGGTTTCACTTATAGTAAGTTCTATAGTGTCTTTTCGTCTTAGATTAGTTTGTGTTACACTACTTTCTGCTTCTAATGTACCTATTGCATATTTTGTTCCTTTATAACCTGGACCTGGGGGGGTTGGTGTATTATACTTGGTATCTAAAGTCCATACACTAGAATTTCCTTGTCGTGATTGGTTATCATAGCATGATACAAACCATTGTAAACTTTCTAATTCTGGTGTTGAGTTTGTTATATTTTGGTTTGTATTTTCTTGTATTGTTATATTTGTTGAATTTGCGACATTACTAAAGTATAATGTACAGTTGCTTATTTCTCTTGCAGTATCATTTACTTTATATACAAAGGTT
>JAIOSD010000037.1 GCA_021107835.1 archaeon | reverse complement strand
GAAATAGAATAGATATAATTCATGACATAATACTATCTATTCAAAGGAAAGGGGGGAAAATAAAACCCACCCACTTAATGTACAAAGCAAACCTATCATATAATCAAATGAATGCATATTTAGATGAATTAATAAAAAAAGATGTAATAACAAAAATAACAGAAAAAAAATCTAGTTATTTTATTATAACTGAAAAAGGGTATTCTTTCGCTCAAAAAATAGCAGAAATGCGAAACTTTGAGAAAACATTTGGATTATAAACGCCGCGACTGGGATTTGAACCCAAAAAATAGCAAGATTTATAAAGAGTGAGTAAGTAAAGTTACCACATGGTAAAAAAAATTACTAAATATAAAATTATAATACATTTCACCAATGATTATAATAAAAAGTATTATTTAAGAGAATTAGCAACTATCTTAAAAAAACCACATCAGACCATAAAACCCTATTTAGAAGAACTAACTAAAGAAAAAATTTTAATAAAAATAAAAAGAAAAAATATAGTAGATTATAGCTTAAATTTTCAGAATAAAAAGACCCCTGCTTATCTAGCTATCGCTGAAAAAGAAAAATTAATAGAAAGATTACAAGAAGATACCCTCCTAAATACCTTTTTTGAAAAAATTTCTCCTTTCTTTAAAAACAATACCCTCCTCATCTTCGGATCTTCAGTAGACAAAATTAAAAAAGAATCCGATATTGACTTACTGGTAATAGGTCCCTCTAATATGAATAAAATAATCCACGAATTTGAAGAAATTTATAATAAAAAAATACACAAAGTCCAAATCAACAATTTAAATAAATTAAATGAAACATTAATAAGAGAAATATATAAAAAACATTTAATACTGAACAATACTGAACAAATAGTAAGGTTTTTTGGAGAGGAATATGAAAAAAATAAATTGGTGTAAAAAAATAAAAAATGGAATAAAATTTCAAACTCCTAATGATAATCTTAGTCAAGAATATTATAATAATTCTGAAGAAAGTCTAAAAGTTTTAAGAAGTATTAATAAAACAAATTCTAATATGTGGTTAGCCACAACAAAATATTATATTGAATATTTCGCAGTATATTCTATCCTAATGAAATTAGGAATTAAATGCGAAAATCATGAATGCACAATAGAAATAATTAAATTTTTAGAATCCGAAGGAATTATTGAAAAAGGGATCCATAAAAGATTAAACAAAGATAGGGAATTGAGAATAGACAACCAATACTATCTTAAAAATATATCTGTTAATATTAACTTTGACAAACTTTCAGATTTCATAATTTCAATAAAAAACACATTAAATAATCTTAATCAAGAATTAATAGAAAAGTTAAGAAAAAAAATTGAAAATTTGTGATATGTCAAAAGAAAATACGCCGCGACTGGGACTTTCCCAAACCCAGATGATCAAACTGTCTGCAGTTTGTTTTGAACCCAGATGCCCGTGAGGGCCTGGCTAACCTGATACTTTTCAAGGCTTACACTTCCGGAGTATTAACTCTTCAGAATCAGTGCAATACCAGATTATGCGATCGCGGCATAGAAAAATACAAGAAAAAGCAGTTTTTAAAGGTTTACATCACACCAATAATATTGTAAGCTAATTTTGTAACCACTCTATTAGGATCTTCTCCTTCTTTAAACTCTAAAATAACACAGTATCTATTATCTTCATCATAATAAATTTGAGTAGTATCCCCTTCTTTTAACCAAAATACTATTTCTTCCCTACTTGCATCTTCACAAGTCTTTACTGACAAATCCAATCCCCTAGATATTTCATTATCTTCAATAGAAGTAATTATAGCTTCAACACCAACCTCAGGACCAAGTTTATCAATAACACGTTCAAGACTAATCACCGCAATAACAAGCCCCCCCTTTGGATAATCTTCATAATATTTTTCATCAAGATAAACATCTCTAGTTATATAAGCTGTTTCAGCATTTTTAACACCCCGAATATAAACCCTAGGGGTAACGGGATTGCTACCCATAGGAATATCTACTAATTCATAAGGCCCATAAGGAAAAGGCGTGATCCAATCCTGAACATTATAAACATTCCCGGTTATCAATGTTTTAACAGGCCAAGTAACCCAATGATCTCCTTGTTCAGATTTCACAAATTCAAAAGTACCCCTAGCCCCAACATAAGTATAATTACCAGGACCCATTTCTTCTGAATAACTAGTAAAAGTATAACCACCTATATAAAACAATACAAATACAACTAAAATTATTAAAATATAAAACACTTTTTTCATTTATATCACTCCAAACACCTTGTAAGTGAGACCATCAATGAATTTATTAAGATTTCCATTCAAATATATACAGTTTTCATCCACTACAATTTCAGAACTAGAAAGAGAATGATCTAAAACAAAAGTTTTTGTATCAGAAGCACAATCTAACTCTTCAACAGGTTCAGCAATAACACCACCATACAAAAAAATGAATTTAAATTTACTTAAATAATCTGTTTGATTGTTTAAATCATACAAATAAACAGCCTCACTATTTAAATCAAAATAAGATAAATCAAAATTTATTTCATCAGGAAGATAAGTAAACTCCCAATAAGATTCTATATCTTTTATATAAGTACTCCATCCAACAGGCGTTTTAACAAATTTATAACCATTTATCTTTTTAGTCTCTTCTCCACCACCATAAATAAAACCAAGAGTACTACTAACCATTAAGAATATTATAAACACTCCAAAAAATATTTTACTCCTATCCTTTTTTTTAATCATTATCAAAAGAGTAAAAGATTAACATAAAAAGCTTTCTATTTTTTAAAAATGTGAACTACTCAGGACTAAAGTCCCGAGCGTCAGCTACTGAAATTCATTAAACTCTTCTGTTCTTTATCATATTTGTAGAACTCATAATCAAGAGCTTCCCAATGTTTCTTTTGACTTTTTTCAAT
>JAIOSD010000001.1 GCA_021107835.1 archaeon | reverse complement strand
AATGGTACAATTAAAATTGGCAGTTTCACTATTTCCAAATATGCCTTAAAATCTGGCAAGCATGAGACACAATTAGAAAATCAAAAAGGAGACAAAGTAAATCCCAACAATTATTCATGGTGTGAGTTGGAAGCGGGGATTAAAGAATTACGACATAGATTAATTCAATCGAGGTTTAACCCAACTTTAATAGTTGGAATTGGAAGAGGTGGTGCCATCGTCAGTGCCCTATTATCTGGAAGTTTAAACCATATTCATTTTATTGCACTTGAAAGAGAATATGACTGGTCTCAAAAGAAAAGAGATTGTAAAATATTTGACGATGTAAAGTTTAGTCAAAATTTAGACCGTGTTTTACTAGTTGCGGGAGACTTAGTTACAGGTGGAACAGCAGAGGTTTTTACAGATTATTTGACAGGTTTAGGTGCTAAAGAAATTAAGTTTCTAACATTTATCAAAGTAAAGTCGGCAACTAAAATTCCTGATTTCTTTTTTATAGAAACTGATAATTGTAATTTTAAGTTACCATGGATGCTAACAGATGATTATCTAAAAGACTCTAGAGATGAGTATAAATGTTAATAAAAAAATAGAATGCATATTATTCGATTTTGACGGTGTGATTGCGGAAACTGATACTGGACGAATTCAATTATTGTCTCAAGTTTTAGATTCTAAAGAAATTGATTCAACAAAAATGAGAAGTCAGGATATTATAGGTTTAAGCACTGCGACATTTTTAAGAAAAACTTACCCCAAATTATCGGAAAACATAATAATTGAAATTATTTCTATTAGACAGCAGTTGTTTATTAAAGACCTTTCAAGGTATTGCAAGCCTTATCCACATGCTCAAGAAACAGTTAAGCATTTATCTACAAAGTTTGATTTGCAATTGGCGACAACTAATAGCTATTCGAATTCTATATCAATGCTAAATTTTCTAGGGTTAACGGAATGTTTTTCCCAAATATATAGCAGGGAGGTAATTGAAAATGAACATGGTATAAAAGATTATAATCTTATTGTCAACAAAATTGGACATGAGATTGAGAATACAATTGTAATAGAAGATTCAGAAGTAGGAATAAAATCATCAAAAAACGCTGGTTTCTTTTGTATAGGATTCAATCATTACAATTCTGAATCAATTAAAAATAATGCTGATTTAGTTGTAACTAGTTTTGAGCAGATTCAAAAATATATTTATGGTGTCTAATGATTTATATTACTTCATTACTAATCTTAATGCAAATAACTATGCAGTATGGAAGGATAGCTATGGTTTTTTTGAAGTGGTAATTGGTCAAGGATTGATTCATGAATATGTTAAACAAACTAATACTAAACTAATTGTTTCGGATTTCATGGGTCTTAAAAAAAACATCCCAACTAAATTTAATAATATTGTTTCAGTAGGTGGTTTTTCTGCTCATAATGATGCTAAAATCGAAGCTCAAAATTCAAACATAGATTTAATAACAATCCCTGTTCCCCTTTCGAATGATTCATTTGGAACAAATCGCTGTAGTTGCGAAGATAACGAAAATACTGTATCTTTTGAATGCATATTTCCTCGTAAAGTCGTATTTGACATAGACATTTTAGTTGATTTTGGAGTAAGTGAATCCATTAGTGGAGTTGGAGAATATATTGGATTGTACTATTCTATAATTGATTTCTATTTAAAAAACGATAAATTTCCAGATGAAGTTTTATTAAACTATATCATAAGTAATTTTTTTGAATTACTTGTCTTACATGCAAATAAAGAAGAAACGAAGATACTTAGCAAAATTAGCATTCTATTGGTTTTAAAGTGCTTGATTATGAGACTTAATACCAATCATGAAATTGGTTGTGGTATTGATCATTCCTTTGCTAGAGTTTTTGAAAAGGATTTAAATATGTTACATGGCAAAGCTGTTTTTTTAGGCAGTATTCTTTCTTCTTTCTTATTTCCCGATTGGGATAAATGGGGATTAAACACCAAATCTTTAATAAAGGCAGGCAAGCAAATCAGAATCATTTCTGATTCCGATATCATTTTCTTATGTGATATAGATTTAAATAAACTAGTTAATAATGCTATAAGAATCAGACACGGAAGAAGTACAATGCTAAATCATTTATCCAAAGATGAGATAATAAACAAACAAAAGAGATTTAAGAATTCATATAATGGGATACATTAAGTTAAAATATACAATAAAGAATCAAATACTACCAATAGATAAAATTATTCAAGAAATTGAATATGGTAGTACATTTGCTTTGTATAATAACAAAGAGGATATTATCTCCTATGGTGAAAATTCTTTAAAGTGGATAGAATGGTCACAAAATAGAGATGAAACAACTGTAGAAGTAGATGATTCATTTTTTAATATTGAGTTTTTCTTTGAAAAATTTCTTGCTGTTTTCATATATAACTTATTGGATTTTGGAAGTGTAAAATTGAATAAAATTGATATTTCCAATTCTATATTTAGAAAGTATATTAATCCAGTAACAAAACTATCTAAGTTACGTCAAAACTATTTTAATGGCAGCATCTTCAAGCCTTATTATCATTTAGCAATTGAAGAAAGACTAAAACAGGCGGAATTGTATACTGCAAATGGAATAAATATGCTTAAAAATGATGAGTGCTATTTTAAAACAAAATCAGAAATACTTGAAGAGTCCATCTTAATTTTACAGCTTATTAAAAAGAAGGCATATTATATTCCTAATATTACAAGTCATATTCATGATTTTACATTCATTGAACATTTGATAAATATAGGAGTTAAAGTTTTTATGATTGATTTTATTGTTGCTGGTTATAGTCCTATATTCAGGTTAAAACAGAAATTTCCACATATAAAAATATGGGGGCATAGAATAGGGTATTTTGCCCTTGAAAACAATATTTCAATGCAAGCAACCAGCATCTTAGCATTAATTAGCGGTATTGACTTTCTGCATCTTGGTACTCCTACAGAAAAAAATGTTAGTGAAAGATTTAATTTATACAAAGAGCTTGCAGTTTTAAAGCCAGGTTTTTTACCAATATTCACAAAAACAACTCCAGATATTTTGCAAAGCATCATGCCTTTTTTTAAAGATGAGGCTATTTATTTATCATGTGGTTTTTTTAGAAATCATAATGGTAAAATAGACTGGAACAAAGTAAAATTATGGAGTAAAAATTTTAGTTATGAATGATTTAATCATAGGAATATCTTCATCTTTAATTGCATCCGTTTTAATCTATTTTTCAGTTAAACCAGTTAGAAATTTTATAAATCTATTGTTTTTAGCTTTTAAAGGGAACAAGCAAATAGGTATAAAAGCGATACTTCTATCTCGTGATAAAGCTTATAAAAAAATATATAAAGATCTTTCAAAATCAAAGGAAATAATGATTCTTAACTTTAAGGGGTTTTCTTTATTGGATAATAGAAATTTTGTACAATCAAAACTATACCAATTAGTTTATCAAGAAAGAATTTCTAAAATTAAATTTTTGTTGCTTAATCCAAATGCTGAGAAATATATTTTAAAGAGAAAAAAGAATTTAGATGAAATGATTTCAGGGTCTTCAAAAGATGATTATATTATTGATATTAAAGATAACATTAATAAATTTAAAAAACTTAATAATCAAACAGAAACAAAAACAGATTGCTATTGTCGTTTATTTAATGAAGAACTAAAATGGAGTTTAATTTTTTCAGAAAATTTTACACTTGTTAGTTTTTATCCTTTAAATAAAATTGCACATAAATCTCCATGTCTTTTAGTAAATAGAAAAAATACACTTTTAGGGGACTCTTTCGAAAAATATTTTAATGATGTATGGGAAAACCATTCCATTAACGCATAT
>JAIOSD010000042.1 GCA_021107835.1 archaeon | reverse complement strand
TGTATAGTTAAAAGAATTTGGGATAAAATTATGTCAACCAGAATCTTTTAATTCCAAAAATGATTAAAGTATTGCATAAAACTTTTTTTTATCTTTTCTTCTTCTAATACAAATGCGAATGGTTGCTTAGACCAAACAACTTGAGCGACCTTATTACCAAAAATAATTATAACCAAAGGTGAATAAAACCCTTTTGGAAGCTGTTTATATTTATAGTAGTTCTTTTTGTGTTTTCCCTTTTTATTTGGTTCTAGTCCTTCCAAATATGTTCCATGTGAAACAAGATCATACATCCAATGCTTTTTCTCCACTCTTTTTTTCATCCAATGAGAAAACCAGATCATTAAGTTCTTAGAAACTGCCTTATAATGTTCAAAACTGTTTCCACCTATCCAATACGATTCATTATATTCCAACACTTCTGTTAATAATGCTTTAATTGATTCGTCTCCCCTAAACACCTCTGCCCTTGTATCTGGTTTTACAGAATTAAAAATATCTTTAATCTTTGGAATCTCTTTTTGAAGATCTTTTAGTATTTTCTCCTTCTTTTTTATCTCTTCTAATAGTTTATTAGGGTGTGTACACTGATATGTTTTTATTCCTTTTTCTATTGTGTAACTTATTAATCCTTTTTCTATTAGTTTATTTAGAATATCATATATATTTCTTCTTTCTATCCCTGTTTTTTCTTGAATCTTGTTTAATGTAGATAATCCTAACTCTAAGGTTGCTTGGTATACTTTGATTTGGCCACCACTTAAATCTAACTCTTTCAAATTATCTAAGTTCATATGGTATTGTACAATACCACAAGTATTTAAATATACCTACATTTACATACTATCATAAAGTAGTTACATAAATGAAAGGAGGTATAAAAAGATGGAAAAAACACTAAAAAACATATTATTATGTGCTGCATTAGCTGGAACTCTTATGACTACAGGTTGTAATAAAATAAATAATAAAAATACCTTAGAGGATCGCTCTAGTGAAACAACTTTTGTGACAACTGCTGAAAATGTGAGCGTAAAACCTTATTATGGTGAAGACCCTGTGTTTATGGACGGGATTACTGTTACAACATCCGCTTATGGTAATGGTTTAGATGTAGACAATATTGAAGAATCAGTTAACTATGCTAGAGGCTCTCCAGAATATAAAGCTTTACGTCCTTTACTAACTGTAGAACACCCAAAATAAAATTTGTTGTGCTTATTAAGGAAGATAGAAGAATTTCTAGTAAATAGTTCTTTTTCTTCAGTTTTTTTCAGTAATTACATTATGATAAACTATAAGTGAATTTCTTGGCCTAAAAAAGTTCCGACAACACAATAATATAGTTATATACAAAGTTTTATAATCTTAGTTTTATTTCTCTTTATTATGCCAGAAATTATTGATTTTAAGGATATCGATGCAAAAGAAATTGTAAAACGTATGAAAGCTGGGGAAATATTTATTTATCCTACTGATACTGTGTATGGAATTGGTTGTAATGCTATGAAATCTGGCAGTGTTGCAGAGATTAGAAAAATAAAAAGACGTAATGATGATAAACCAATGTCTGTTATTGCTCCAAGTAAAAAGTGGATTTATGATAATTTTGAGGTAAATAAAAAAGGATATATACAAACCTTGCCTGGTCCGTTTACTTTTATTTTAAACATAAAAAATAGATGTGTTGCTAGAAATGTTAATCCTAAGGGGGGTAGTTTGGGGGTTAGAATACCTTATCATGCTTTTACTCGGTTGGTAAAAAGAGCAAATATTCCTTTTATTACTACTTCTGTTAATTTTTCTGGAAGGAAGCCTATTAGAGAGATTAAAGATATTTCTAGGGCTATTTTGAGAAATGTTGATGTGGTAATTGATGATGGGTTTTTACATAATCATCCTTCCACTTTAATTGATTTGACTGAGGAAATGGCTAAGATTGTTAGAAGATAACTTAATAGTGGTAACAATGGAAAGCTTTATAAATAGAACTTTAGTTATGAATATTAAGGGGGTAATGAATAAAATGCAAATAAGAAGAAATAGGGCGGATTGTAATTATGTGAAATTAACTCCCCCAAAAAATAGTGGTATCCTAAGCTATGAGGCTTGCGGATTTTTTATAGATGCTCCCGAAGTAATGACTTTAATGGTTTATAGGAAATATGGAAGAATCATTCCAGAAGGAATTTATGAATTTACCAACAAAGAAGGGGTTTGGGTTGGAAGAAAACCTGTTCCTATTGAGTTGTTAGGGAATGGTCAAGATCAATTTGAAGAAGGAACTCGGGAACATGAAGCTTTTGAATTACTTTTAGAGGATATGCTTTCTGAATTAAATACCTAAATGAATGGATAATCCCCTTTTTTATTATTAATCAAATTTCCTATAATTTCTTAATAATTTAGATGACATTTATGTTACACTGTATGTGAAGCTAACATCAAGGAAGGATATCAAAGATCTTATGTAAGGTTTTGGATCAAGTGAGTTTCACTGATTAATTTTGAAATTTTTTACTTTTTAAACAGAAACCATATAAAAAAGCTTATATATTTTGATGAATTCCCTTAAATATGTGTTTAAAAAAGAGTGTATTGGTGTTTGTATTGCTTTTAATGGTTAGCAGTGCTTATGCTGATGATGTTTTTACTGAATATAACACAATTAAAGATAAAGCGTTGGTTGGAGATGAGTTTGTTTTTTCTGTAACTGTAGATAATTTAAGAAATGAAACAGATAGTTTTAGATTTTATTCTCCTTTAACTTTTTTTGAATGGATTTTTAGGATGGAACCTTCTTCTTTGTTTATTAAAGGGGAGGAAAGTAAAACAGTTGATATATATTTGAAACCTTATGATGATGAAATGGAAGCTGGAAATTATGCTATTACTTTAAATTTAGTTTCTAATAATTATTCAAATATTGAGACAGAAATGGTGTTTAATGTTGAAATATTGAGTTATGAAGATACAATTGAGAGTGAATTAATCTTGCCTAGTAGAATAGATACTGGTGAAGATAATTTATTTAGGCTTAGGTTAAGTAAAGATTATGATTATGATATAAAAAATTTAAGTGTGGAATTAAAAAGTGATTATTTTAGTGAGAGAAGAGATGATATTAATTTGGAAAAAGATGGTTTAGAGTTTGAATTTTTGGTTAATTTTGGAAATGAAATTGAAGAAGGAGATACTGATATTCATGTTTTAATTTACAGGGATGATAAGTTAATTTTAGATAGGGTTGAAACAATAAATATTGCTGCTTCTGGGGATATTACAGAAGTCGGAACGCCTGAAAATGGCTTTTTGTTTTACAAAGAAACAATTGAAAGGGTGAATAATCAAAATGCTGTAAGTTTTGAAAGTTATACTAAAAAATTATCTGGTTTTCAGAAACTATTTACTAGTTTTAGTGAAGAACCAACTAGTGTAACCAAAGAAAGCGGATATTATACTTATCAATGGGATTTTAGCTTAGAACCTGGGGAAGGAAAAATAATTAGTATTGAATCGGATTATAGGTCATTTGTTTATGGATTGATTATAGTTCTTATTATTGTTTGGTTGTTGTATTTGTATTTTAAGAAAGATTTGTCTTTAACTAAAAGGATTACCTCTGTGCAACATTCTAGTGAAAATATTTCTACTATTAGTGTGCTTTTGTTATTGAAAAATAAGTCTCTGTGTAAGATTAAGAATGTTAAGTTAATGGATGGAATTAGTAATGTTGTTGAGAAACCAACTGATTTTGGTTCTTTAACTCCTATAAGAATAATTAAATCTGAAAAAGGAACTAAATTGTTATGGGATATTCCTGTTATTGAAGGTGGTGCAGAGATAGCTATTTCTTATACAGTTAAGGTTAAAGCTAAAGTTATTGGTAATTTGCCTGTACCTGCTGGAATTGTTAAATATATTAAGAACAAAAGAAGAAGAATTGTCAAGTCAAATAAAGTTACTATGTTTAGTTAGTTTTATATACCTATTTTACTTGCTAAAATTTGGGTGATTTGGAGGGTTAAAGTGAACTATGAAAATTTAGCAATTGGTTCTCTATATGTTGGAGAACATACTGAAGAAGTAGCGGTCCATCTAACGAAATGGATGACAGGACAGATTCAAAAAGGAACTAGTGTGGTTGATTTTAAATCAATATGGAATGATTTTGTAACAGAAGAAGAAACAATAGTAGATCAAAGGATGTCACAAGTTCTTGGAATAACCAGGGGGGAATATTGGTTAGATATTTTAGATTTTTCAGAAGGAATGCCAGATGAACTCTATGAAACTGCAGTAAAAAATGGGGCAGATAGATTTGTTACATTTAATAACAATGCATTTATAGATATTGTGGCTATTCGTGGACATCCAGATGGAAGAGATATTGCTACAAAAGTTCTAGGCGAAGAAAACATAAAAAATTGGTCTGTACAAGATACTTTAGATGCCCTTGGTGCAGATTATCTTTCTTAATTTTTTCTTTTTTATTTAGTTAGTTTTATATATTAGTTTTTTTAATTTTAAGCTATGAAAAAATATGGATTTGTTATAGTTATTCTTATTGTGTTAGTAGTTATTATTGCTTATTTTATTTCTACTGATCCTTATAATCGTGCTAAAAGAGATAGATACTTTATGGGTAATGAAGATGCTAAAACCTTAATTGTTGAAGTGGGTGATTATTTAGACCCTACTAGTGCTGCTTCTGAAGAAAATATGGTTAAGTTACGAGAAGAATATGATGTTAAGTTTATTTATGTGCATTATAACTCTTTTAATTTTTCTAGAACTGTTGCAATGGCTGCTGAGTGTGCTGGGGTACAAAAAGATTTTGAACTTTTGCATGGAAAACTATTTGATAATTATTTGAAGTTAAATTTAAGTGTTATTTATTCACTTGGTAAAGATATTCATTTGGATAGGGGGGAATTTGAAAACTGTATTTCTTCTGAATTGTATAGTAAAATAATAGATAGGGATTATGATCTTAGTTCTAGTTTGGATATCTCTGTTTTGCCTGTAGTTTTCATTAATGGGGAACGATTTGATGGGTTGAGAAATTATTCTGTTTATCAGGAAGCTGTTGAGAAAGGTTTATAAGTTTGATGTTATTTCCTTTTTTATGGCAGATAGATATGCATTTTTATTGAAGAGCAGATTGTATAATGATGTGGAGACAGAATATGTTCTTTATTTAAGTGATAATCCTTCTTTTTTGGAAAATACAGAAGAGTTGGGTCGGGGTAAAGATGTTTCATCTTTGGTTGAAAAATTAGCTGGAGTAGAACACTCTTCTAATTTGATAGCTATAGGGGGTATAACAACAATTCCTGCTCCTAGAATATTTAATAGGGGGATTGTAAAACGTACCCCTGTTACTTTTGATGAACTTGATGAATTTATGGATAAATACTTAGAAGTTGCTAACTCAAATACTCCTCTGAAAATTGGGTTGAAGACAGGTCAATAAGTAGAAACGCTTAAAAGTAACTAATTTTTTGAAGTTTTATGACATGTAGTAGATGCAAAACAAGGCCGGTAATTAAGCTTCCGAATAATAATATTTCTCTTTGTAAATCTTGTTTTATTAAATATTTTGAAAGAAAAGTTAGAAAAACAGTTAGACAGTATGATATGATTAAAAAAGGAGAATCTATTGGTGTTGCTGTTTCGGGTGGAAAGGATTCATTAACTACTTTAAAAGTTTTAAATCAAATAATAAAACCTCAAAAAACTACAAAATTAATAGCTATTGGGATTGATGAAGGTATTAAAGGTTATAGGAATAAATCATTAAATATTGCTAAAAAATATTGTGAAGAAAATGAAATAGAATTTGTGGTTGCTAGTTTTAAGGATGAGTTTGGTTATAGTTTGGATGAAGCTATAAAAAAAATAAAAGTAATCCCTTGTAGTTTGTGTGCTGTTTTTAGAAGATACTTGTTAAATAAAAAAGCTAAGGAATTAAAATTAAATAAACTTGCTACAGGCCATAATTTGGATGATGAAACACAATCTATTGTTATGAATATGTTTAAGAATAATATGGAAACTGGTGCTAGATTGGGTCCTGTTACTGGAATTAAAGATGATAAAAAGTTTGTAAGACGAATAAAGCCTTTATATTTTTTGACTGAAAAAGAAACCGCTACATATGCTTTTTTGAATGGATTGATTAATAATTTTGGTTCTTGCCCCAATGCTCATTTGGCATATAGGAACAAAGTTAAAAAATTGATTAGCGATTTTAATAATGAATTTCCTGCTACTAAATATTCAATTATTAATTCTTTTTTAGAAATTTTGCCAGATTTGAAAAAAAAGTATAAGAAAAGTAAACTTAAATATTGTAAATCCTGTGGGGAGCCTGCTTCTAAAGAGAATTGTCAAGTATGTGAATATATTGGGATGTTAAAGAATGGTTAAAATTATTATTGATAAAAAAACTAAAAATTTAGAAGGTGGTTTTGTTATAGATATTATTTATAAATTAAAGATTAATGTTGATGATTATCTTATAGTGAGAGATGGTAAGTTAATTACTGAAGATGCTAAAGTTGATAAAAAAGATAAGTTGGAATTTATTTCTATTGTTTCTTCTGGTTAGTGGATGTTAAAAATAAATAGTGAATGGGCCTACCCGGATTTGAACCGGGGACCTACGCCGTGTAAAGGCGGCGCGCTACCAGACTGCGCCATAAGCCCATAAAGATTTAAGTTTTAATTTAGTTTTAAAAAGGTTACTATTTCTTTAGAATTATTATATTTCCACGACCTTTCTTTATTTTTTCTATTTTATTTTTATGTTCTAATTCCGTTATCATTAAACTAACCTTTGCTTCAGATAATGCTAAACATTTTCTTATTTCTTTTTGGGTTGTTCTCCCACCCTGTTTTTTTATTATTTCTAAGACTTTTTCTGTTTCATCTTCTTCTAAATGTTTTTTAGGATTTTTTTTCTTAAGTAATAAGAAAATAACAATAAGTATTAGTCCTATTAAAATAAAAGTATAGTAATCCTTAGACTTTTCATTAAAATCTAATTCAGTTATATCTATGTCCTCTAAATCTTCTTCAAATTCTGGGAAAAGTATTATATCATATCTAAATTTTCCATCTTCTTCTATTGTTATTTCTTCTGTTGTACTTGCAATTATTTCTTCTCCAATTTCATATTTTGCATATAAAGTGTAATCTCCTGAGTTTAATTCAAAGGAATAAGAGCCATCAGTAGAAAGTTGATTTTGTTCAGGTATAGAGTTTATAGAAACTAATACGTTTTTTGTGAGTTCTAAATCCCAATCATAAATATCTCCATGTAATGTTGTGGCATTACTTAGGTTAATACAAAACAGTATTATTAAACTATAAATTATTTTTTTCATAATTTATTTTTATATTAATATTTTAAAAGCTTTTCCAAGTTTAAGGGTTATAAAGCTTCATAAAGTGTTTTGAAAAAGTATCTTTATAAGTAAGGAATCTAATTTATTATTATGGAGGTTTACAAAATGAATAAAATAATGACATTGTTTGTTTTAAGTTTATTTTTGATTAGTTCTATTCCAATGAATGTTGAGGCTAGTCAAAATGAGGAGATTACAAAATTAAAGGTTGGACTTAACGCATTAAATCAAGAAGCTATACAAAAGTATAATGCTGTGCGCAATAGATATCAAGTTGTTTCTAATGAATGGAATTTAGTAAATGAAAATTTTAAAGTGGCTAAAGAAAAGATAAACAGATTTGATGAATTAAATCCTTCTGAAAAGGGAGATGTTTTAGAAAGAGTAAGAATCTTTCTTTTGGAAACATTGGATAGGATGGATACACACTTAGATGTTTTAGAAAATTGGGCTAATAGAATAAATATTACTGATGAAAGAAGAGAAATTATTTTAGGGCAAATTGAAACTAAAAGAGAAGAATTAAGTGAGTATACAATTCATGTTGAGGAAGCAGATGATTTGGCATCTTTAAGAAAATTAGCTAGAGAAATAAGAACTTCTTGGAGAGAATTTTTACCAAAAATAAAACATATTAGTGGAGAATTATTAGCGCATAGGATATTACTTATAATTGAAAGATCTGAAACTTTGTCTGAGAGATTACATGAGAAAGTTGATGTTCTTGATCAAAGTTTAAAAGAAGTTATAGGTATGCAGGTTTTATTAGAAGATTTTGATGAAAAAGTTGGGTTGGCTAAGGAGCAATATAAACTAGCTAAAGAAAAATATTCTGAGATTCATAGTATAGATGATGCTAGAAAATTATTTCAGGAAACTAAGGAATTCATCTTTAAGGCTAGAGAATATCTTAGGGGGGCTCATAAGGATTTGAGAGAATTGGTAGAATTATATAGGAATCATACAGGTGAGGTTCCTTGCCCTGATGTGAAAGATACTGATGCTGGAGAAGTCAAGCTAGAGGTAGAAGATGAACCAACGGCAGAGTAGTTTATTGGTTTTACTGTTGGTTGTAGGGCTCTTAGTTAGTTCGTGTACAATAGATAGTATTCCTGCTGGAGCAGATGATTCAAGCACGGAAGCTTTAGATAGTGAGTTGGCAGATCTTGAAGAGTTTGAGAAAGAAATAGGTGAGTTAGAAGATCTAAATTTGGATGATTTAGATTTCTAATTTCTTTTTTTATTATCCGAAAGCTTTATAAAAATAACTTTAAAGATTATGGGTATGGAAGAAAACACAAAGAATTTTAATCCAGCTTTTAATCAACCTTTAAGTGAGGAACAACTAAAAGAAATTGAGAAAAAACAAAAGGAGATTAAAACTAAATTAGATAAATTACAAAAAAAACTGTTAAAAGATCATAAAAAAGATATTCTTGGTTTAACATTATTGCCTCCAAAGAAAAAAGAAAAAAATAAAATAAATGTTTTAGTTATTATAAATGAAGAAAAATCTAAGATAGTTCCGGATTATAAACTAAAAGATAAGGTTTCTAAGGAATTGATTAGTATTGCAACTGCTGTTGATAAAAATATATGGCTTGATGTCATGCTTGTTTCTGAAGTGAAGGAATCTATGTTTGATGGCAAATATGAATTATTACAATTAATTGCTATGTCTGCTATTATTTATGATCCAATGGACTTTTTAGGGGCTTTGAAGATATCTGAAGTGCATAAAACTATGACAATAAAAAAGTTTGAGAAGTATGTTGTTAGCTATGTTGCTGCAGGTTCCTTATTTAGGGGAGAACCGTCTAATGATATTGATGTATATGTTATAATTGATGATACTGATGTTAAAAGAATGTCTCGTATTGAATTAAGAGATAAATTAAGAGGTCTAATAGTTAATATGGGCTTTGATGCTCAGGATTTAACTGGAGTTAAAAAACAATTTCATGTTCAAGTATATATTTTAACTGATTTTTGGGAAGCTGTTAAAGATGCTCATCCAGTAATGTTTACTTTGCTAAGAGATGGAGTTCCGTTATATGATCGGGGTGTTTACAACCCTTGGAGATTGTTGTTGAAGATGGGTCGTATTAGACCTTCTCCTGAATCTATTGATATGTTTATGGATACTGGTGAAAGATTATTGGATGCTGCTAAGAAAAAAATGTTGATGATTATAGGACAAGATTTATATTATGCGGTTTTAAATCCTGCTCAAGCTGCCTTAATGTTATATGGTTTAAATCCTCCAACGCCTAAAGAAACTACTAAATTATTAGAAGAGGTGTTTGTTAAAAAAGAAAAAATATTAGAACAGAAGTATGTTGATAGTTGGGAAAGGATTAGAGTATTCTTTAAGGATATTGAACATGGTAAGGTAAAAAATGTTAGTGGTACTCAAATAGATGAATTAATAGCAGATGTTGAAGCTTTTTTGAAAAGAATAAATAAGTTGTTCCACCAAATAACAAGTAAAAAAGAAAAAGAATCTTTTGATCAAATAAATAAAGATGTTGTTAGAATTGTTGAGGATGCATTGTTATCTGTTGGTTTTAAGGTTACTAATTTAGAAATTGGATTTAAAAAGTTCTGTTCTAAAGAGGGTTTACCTGTTAAACTTGCTAATGATTTTAAAGAATTAGTTAAAGCTAATAAAGAGTTTAAGGCTAAGAAATTAGCTAAGGCAGAAATTGATAAAGTTAAGCGTGAGGCACGTACTTTTATTAGAGTTCTTGAAGATCATATTTTGCGTAAGAGGTTTTTAGGGGTTGAGAGGGCTAAAGTTAAGTTTAAGCATGGTGATAAAGTTGGAGAGATTTTACTTTTGAAAGATGTTGCTTTTATTACTAAAGATATTAAAGCTAAAGATAAAAAGATATTTAAGGCTGATTTAGTTAAGGGTCGATTGAAGAAGGTTGTTAAAAGCGATGTTTTAGAAATGGATAAAGCTTTAATTGGTAAGGAAATTCCTAAGGTTTTAAGTGTTCAAGAAGGATTGTTTGAAGATCTTAGAAAGTTGATTGGAAAAGATATTGAGATTGTTTTTTAGCTTATAAGAAATTAATTAAAAAATAATATTTTAATTTCTAAAGAGAAAGGTTTATAAATGTTATAATAATTATAACATTTGTTACTAAAATGATAACAGTATTAAAGTCAGGATATCAGAAGATTATGCAGTTATTTTATAAAGATAAAACTATAAAATTACATCTAAGAGAGATTGCTAGACAAACTAAATTACATGAGCCAAGTGTTACAAGATTTTTGAATAGTCTTGAAAAAGATCAAATCCTAAGATCTGAAAAAGATGGCAATTTAAAAAAGTACTCTATAAAACAGTCAAAAAGAACATATCTTCTTTTAGAGGCTTTTGATCTCGAAAAATTCGAAAAACTTCCAAGCATAAGAAAAAATGCGATAAAAACTTATTTGGATAATCTTCCTGAAAAGCCAGTCTTTGCAGTACTTTTTGGATCAACCGCAAAAGAGACATATAAGAGTGATTCTGATATTGATATCCTAATAATTACTAATAATAAAATATTTACAGAGAACGCACAAAAAGAAACAGACGCATTAACAGCAATGAAAATAAGTACATTCCAAATAATCTATAAAGACTTTTTAATGGATCTTAAAATGAAAGAAGATAAAGTAGTACAATCAGCAATACAATCAGGATATCCATTAATTAATCACATACAATATTACGAGGCGCTTTATAATGAAAGAATATGATCTTCAAAAATTGATTAATAATCCGGAAATTGTTGAAGAAAGAATAAAAGAGTTTATGAAGAAAAATGTTTTGTTTAAACAAGATGTGGACAAAGAAGAGATAAAAGGTCATATTCTGAAATCAGAGAGTAACCTAAGGTTTGTCGTAACAATAGCTAAAGAAAATTTTTTTGACTGGGTACTAACTGGATGTTATTATACATGCTATCATGCAGCTCTTGCTTTAATTCAAACTAAGGGATACACTTCAAAAAACCATTTAGCAACACTTTGTGTAATTATCAAAGAATTTTACAAGAAAGAATTGACAAGAGAAGATATTGAGATTTTATCTAATTTCTTAGATTATGAAGATGTTCTGTTCTATGTTGAAACTAAAAATAAGAGAGAAGACGCAACTTACTCAACTAAAACATTATTCGATAGGAAAGAAGTTGAAAGATTAAGAATTCAGGCCACCATGTTTGTCAATAAAATTAAGGATATTCTAAGTGAGTACAATATCTAAAGTGTATGGAAGAGCATTTGAATTCTATGGGGAGGAACATTTATATCTGTGCAAGTAATTTAAAGAGTAAGCTTTATAAGCCGTTTGTTTTTTAGTTTTTTAAGATGTCAAGATTGAGATTAACTGAAAGGATTTTAGATGGGAATGAAGTTCTTATGATGATTGAAGGTGGTCCAGATGTAATTGAAGTATACCAGAGGTTTTTACCTGGACAATTTTACGTAAGATCATTTGAAATTAGAAGTGATATCCCTACAACAAATATTATGAAAGCCCATTTAGAAATATTAAGGGGCTGGGGTCTTGACGTAGAGAAAGGAGATGCTGAATTTGGGTACAAAATGCCTTTACCTGAGAAGGGTGTTAATTATAGGGACTTAATTATTTTTAAAAGATGGTAATTTAAAGAGAAAGGTTTATAAATCAATATTCTGTCCAAAATAAACATGGAAGGCGTTATTGTTAATTATAGGGGAAGTCACAAAACTCAACATCCTAATCAGATGATTGTTAAGGTTAATGATTATGATAATAAAGAGAAGGCTTCTGAATTATTAAGTAAAACTGTTATTTGGACAAGTCCTGCTGGAAAAGAGATTAAAGGTTCTATTCTAAAAGAGCACGGAAATAAAGGTGCTGTTCGAGTAAAATTTGAAAAAGGATTGCCTGGCCAAGCTATTGGTACTAAAGTTAAGGTTGAATAAAAGTGGCATCACTAAGAAAAGCAAATGCTTATAGGAATGTAACAAGGGCATATACTAGAAAATCTAAGTATAAGAAAAAAGGATTTATTAAAGCAGTTCCTACTCATAAAATTGTTAGATTTCATATGGGTGATAATAAAAAAGAATTTTCTGATAGTGTTAAATTAGTTTCTAAGGAAAAGTTTCAAATAAGACATAATGCTTTGGAATCTTGTAGGGTTTTAATTAACAGACAATTAATGAAAAAATTTGGGAGTAAGGGTTATCATTTTTACATTAATATTTATCCACATCATGTTTTAAGAGATAATAGGATGCTTACAGGTGCAGGGGCAGATAGAATGCAAACTGGAATGCAACAAGCATTTGGTAAGGTTACAGGTACTGCCGCTCAAGTTAAGAAGGGTACTACTATTTTTACAGTTAATGTTCCTGAAGATGGAGTTGAGTTTGTTAGGGGTATTCTTTCTAAAGCTAAACCTAGAATTGCTGGTAAGATTGGTGTTGTTTAGTTACATTTATAAGTTTACATGTTTTTCCGATTTTTAATAAAATGTTAGAAGAAGAAATTGAGGGATTTAAACTTGGAAGAAAAATTTGTAACGATTTAATCTATGATTATTTACACAAAGATTATCCAAAATATCTTCCTGGAATTCATGAAACTAGAGTAGACGGAATCAATGAGTTTAGAGATTTTTGGGAAGGATTGGGATATCTTTCAGCGATATTTACAAATACAATAATTCACCCTAGAACAATGTATGAGATTTTTGTTCTTGAGAAATAAAATTTGTTGTTTAGTTACTTTGGTCGTTCATAACCTTCCTTTAATCTACCTTTTGTTAATACAATTTGCCATAACTGATTATTTCTAGCTCTAAATGAACCTGCGCAACATAATAGGTAATAATTCCACATTCTAAAGAATCTTTTATCATAATTGTGTTTTATTTTATCCCAATTTTTATTGAAATTTTCGTGCCAAGCCATTAATGTTTTATCATAATTTATTCCAAAGTTATGTATGTCTTCTACTATAAATAAACCCTCAGCTGCTTTTGTTAATTGTTTTAAAGAAGGTATTAAGCTATCTGGAAAAATATACTTTTCAATAAAAGGATCTCCTCTGATGCTTGAAACTGGGGAACCAATTGTTTGCAGGAGAAAAATCCCTCCTTCGGGGAGTAAATCATAAACTTTTTTGAAATATTCTCTGAAATTTTTATGCCCTATCTGTTCAATCATACATATAGATACGGCAGCGTCAAAATCCCCATCTACATCTCGATAATCCATTAATTTTATTTCTACAGGCAAACCTTTGCATAATTCTTCAGCTAGTTTAGCTTGTTCTCTCGAAATTGTGATTCCTATTGATTTGACTTTATATTTTTCTGCAGCATATTTCATAAAAGGGCCCCAACCGCAACCAATATCTATCACTTTCATTCCTTTTTTTAACCTTGCTTTTTTACATACCATATCTAGTTTTTGTTCTTGTGCTTCATCTAGATTTTTTGCGCCTTTCCAATATCCACAGGTATATGTCATACGTTTATCTAACATTGCTTTGTATAGTTCATTTCCCTTATCATAATGGTAAGCAACTGCTTTTTTTGTCCTTACTCTTGTTTGTAGATTGAATAGTTTAGCTTGTATTACTTTTAGAATCATTTTAGGAGTCATTATTTCTTTTTCAAGGTTTGTTGATAATATTTTATTAAAGAACTCATCTAATTGTTCACAATCCCACCAACCGTCCATGCAGGATTCTCCTAAAGCCAATGATCCCCCTGAGAGTACTCTTTTATAGAAATCTTTATTATTTATCTGGATGTCCCAAGGTCTGTCCCCGTTTATCTTTACATCTGCTAGGTTTAGTAGCTTTTGTAGCTGTTCTTTCATAAGTTTAGTTAGTTAGATAGAATTAAATAGTTTACTGATTTTTGTTTAATCAGTGATGTTATTTGTAAATGTTTTTTCTATGGCCTATTCTGATTATAAGAATGCATAGTTTTTCTTTAAAAAGATCTGCTATTATTCTGTAATCTCCTGCCCTTAATTTGTATGTCTTTTGTCCAACTAATCTTTCAAAGTGTACTTCGGGACGTATTCTTGCTCTTTCAATAACTGCTAAGATATGTTTTTGGTTTTGTTTTGGCAACTTCTTAAGAAATTTTACAGCAGATTGTGAATAATTAATCTCATACATTTAAAAATCCAATTCCTTTTTTAGTTGAGCGTGAGACACGAATTTGCCTTCTTGGAATTCTTTTCTTGCTGTTTTGATTTCCTTTATAGTTTGTTCATTTAGTTCCATTGTGTCCTCCAAAAGATCCCAAATTACATCTTCATATCTGTCTTTAGATGTTGTCTTTCGAAGAAAAAGTCTTTCTTTTAGTTCTCCGCTTATTTGTATTGTAGTTACCATAGTTTGTCTATAGAGTTGCTATAGTATATAAATGTTGTGTTTTATTGTTTAGTATTCTCCTCTTAGAGGAACAAATATAAAATCCCCCAAATTTTCTTTTTTAATTTTTTTGTTCTTAGTTATTTTCATTAATTTTTGTTGGTAATACAAGCCTATTGGAATTATCATTATTCCTTTGGATGTTAATTGATCGACTATTTTTTCTGGGAGTTTTTTAGCTCCTGCGGTTTCTAGGATTCTATTATAATGAGATGCTCTTTTATAACCATTTGATGCATCTTTGCAATAAACTTTTTCATTTATGTATTTCTTTAGATTCTTCTTTGCCTGTTCAACTATTTCTTCACGAATA
>JAIOSD010000017.1 GCA_021107835.1 archaeon | reverse complement strand
ATATGATAATAGAAGAAATCCTTATAGTGATAATCCAAGATATACATTGAGAATTACTGAAAGAGAATCTTTAAAAATATTTAAAAATGAAATTGATTTTAGTTATAGTATTAAAAAGAATAAATTAACTTCTTTAGTGAATAAAAGGGGGATAAAGTCTAATGTTCGGCAAATATGTGAGAATGGGAAGGAGATTAGAAACTTATTGGAGAGCCATGGATATATGAAGCAGAATTTTAAGAATGTTTCTAACTTTTTTTATAACAAGAGGGGGATGAGTAAACCCGTTTTTAAGAAAAACTTCATGGAAAAGATAAAATCGGAGAATGAAGAATTATATAATAGGCTTAAATTGGTGTTGGGTTATAATTTAATTCCTGTTAAGATTAAATCTATTGAAATCTCTAATAGAAAGGTACCTATGTCGGATATTTCTGTTGAGAACAAAAATTTTATTGCTAATTGTGTGCTAGTTCATAATAGCCAAGCTAGGTATGCGAGAATTCGTGAAGAAGCGGCACATGAGTTTTACAAAAGAATTGGAAGAGCTGTTAATGAAGAGTTTGCTGAGATGACTGAATTAAAAGGCATTTTACTTGGTGGTCCTGGTATGACTAAGGAAGAATTTTTGGCTGGAGACTATCTTCAGACAAGAGTTAAAGAAAAAGTGATTGGAGTTAAGGATTTAAGCTATACTGGAGATTTTGGATTAAAAGAATTGGTTGATAAAAGTCATGATGTTTTGGCTGCTGAAGGTTTGGTTGAAGAAAAGAAGATTATGGAACGCTTTTTTAATGCTTTATCTACCAAAGGAGGTAATAAAGCAGTGTATAAAGAAGAAGATGTTATGAAAGCTTTACAGCTTGGTGCTGTTGATGTTGTTTTGGTTTCTGAGGATGTTGAGGATTCTAAATTAGAAGATTTAGAGGGGAAGGCTGAGAAGATTGGTGCTAGTGTTAAAATAATATCTCTTGAGACCACAGAAGGAAAGCAGTTGAAAGAATTTGGAGGTGTTGCTGCTATTTTGAGGTTTAATATTTAAAAGATAGTTTTATAAACAGTCTTTTATTCGTTTTTTTATATGGATTTGGGAAAATATATTTTAAGAGGTTTAGTTCCTATTGCTGTAGGTTCTTTTTTATTGGGTGGATGTTCTGGAAGGAATCCTGATGATTATTTATTAAGTGGATGTTCTGGAAGGAATCCTGATGATTATTTAACTGACGGAAGATTTTTAGAGGTTGATAACAGTTTAATTAGTGTAAGCTCTTACCATCGTGAAGCTAGGTGGAATCGGATGATGGGAACTTATTGGAAGTCAGAATCTAAGAGTGGAAATCATTTAATTGTTATGGCCCCAGATAGTTCTTATACTATTGTGTTTGGACTTGATAATAAAATGGAATTGGAGTGGGTAAAGGATGGAGAAACTCGTCTTATGGGGGGGGTTCTTAAGTTTAGACCTGAGTTTAATGGTATTGATAGCTTGCCTAAAGATGTACGTAATGAGTTGAGAATTACAGTGGATTCCTATTTGGAAGGGGTAAAAGAGGCAAAGAGCGGGTATGTCCGAAATAGATTTTTAAAGATTAAAAATAGGATATCTCTTGAAGAGCTATAAAAATAGCTTAATTTAAGATGATTTTTAATTAATTTTATAAACTTAAGAACTATTTAGATTTTTATGCAAGAAGAAAAAAATAAAATTGAAGCAGTTTTGTTTACAACTGGAAGGTTTTTAGAGTTAGAAGAAATTGGTAAGTTATGTGGTGTTGGAAGTATTGGTTATATAAAAACAGTTTTAGGAGAATTACAAAAAGAATATGCGGGAAGAAGTACTGCTTTGGAAATTATTAATGATAAAGATAGATGGAAATTAAATATAAGAAAAGACTATCTTCATTTGACTGAAAAGTTATTGAGTGATGCTGAATTAGATATGCCTACTCAAGCGACTCTAGCTTTGATTGCATATAAGCAACCTGCTATACAGTCAGATGTTATCCGCACTAGGGGAAATAAGGCTTATGATCATGTTAAAAAACTAAAAGAAGAGGGTTTTTTGATAGCTGAGAAATTTGGTAGGACCCGGATTTTAAAATTAACCACTAAATTTTATGATTATTTTGATGTTGTTGAAGATGAGTTAAAGGGGAAGCTTATTGGAATTCCTGAAGATAATGAGGAAGAATTATCAAAGAGCGATTCACAACAAAATTTATAACTGTTTTTAGATTCCTTTTGTGATGGAGTTTTTAACTGGTGTGTATCTATTTTATATACTTACTACAATGTATGTGGCCTTTTTACAGTTGATAGTTTATTTTAGGATTAAAAAAGACTTTTTTGAAGATCCTGGAAAAGAGTTTACCCCTAAGTTAACTGTTTTGATTCCTGCTTATAATGAGGAAGAAACAATTGCGGATACACTTAAGACCGTTTTAGCTTGCGATTATCCAAAAAATAAGTTAGAAGTGATGGTTATAGATGATGGTAGTGTTGATAAAACTGCGCAGATTGTAAAAAGATTTAAAGGCGTGGTTTTGTTTTCTAAGAAAAATTCTGGGAAAGCTGATTCTGTAAATCAAGGTATAAAGAAAGCAAAAGGGGAATTTATTATGATTATAGATGCTGATTCTTATCCAAATAAAGATGCTTTTAGAGAGTTAATGAAATATTTTGTTGATGAGAAAGTTGGTGCTGCTACTGGAACGGTTATGGTTGGAAATAAGAATACTCTTTTAGAAAAAATGCAGGCGATGGAATATGTGTTAATAGCATGGACAAGAAAAACTTTAGATGCTATGCAAAGTGTGTTTGTTACTCCTGGTGCGCTAAGTGCCTATAGGAAATCTGCTTTAGAGGATGTTGGATATTTTGATAAAAGTATCATGACCGAAGATATTGAAATTGCTTGGAATTTGTTAAGGCATAATTGGAAGGTTAGGATGTCTACTAGGGCGCAAGGATACACTACGGCTCCAACTAAATATAGAATATGGTATAATCAAAGGATTAGGTGGAATGTTGGCGGATTTCAAACGTTAACTAAGCATTGGAAATCATTAGGGAAGACAGATTATAATATGTTTGGAGTTTTTGTTATTCCTTTTTTCTTGAGCCATTTGTTTATATCTTTTAGTGGATTTTTTGTATTTTCTTGGGTAATTCTTAGTAAACTATATAATTGGCTTTTATTTAGTAGTTATTCAATACAACAAAGCTCTGCTATAGTGGATATTTCTCAAATAAATTTGTTGCCTAGTGTATTTACGTATTTTGCTATTTTGATAGTGTTTCTTTTTGGATTTTCCATTTTTTATTCGTTGAGAACGTTGAAATCTGCTAAAATAAAAATCGATTTTGCATTTTTTATGTATTCATTAGTTTATCTTGCTGCATTTCCGATACTTTTAATAATTTCACTCTATTTGTGGAAGCGGGGGTATTCTAAGTGGTAAAAGAAAGAAATGAAAAAAGTGCACTTTGGAAAGCGTTAGTTTTGACTTTAGTGATGTTTTTCATTGGAATGTCTCTTGGATTTTTTATAGAGTATCTTCGTGGGAATTCCATTAAAGAAGATTATGTTGATTTGGAGTTTGAATTGTTGGATTCTAATTTAAGGTATAGTTTTTATCAAATAATGGGTGAAGATTTTTGTGATATTGCTATTGAAGATAATTTAAGATTTTCTGATAGGATTTATGAAGAAGGAAAAAAAATTGATGTTTATGAAAAGTTTAATCGGTTGGGAGATAGATTGCTTGAAGAAAAGAAAAGATATGCTTTGCTAAAGACTGAGTTTTGGTTGAATAGCATCCTTTTGAAGGATAAATGTGGGGCTGATTATGATATTCTTATTTATTTTTATTTGGATAATCCTGGTTCTAGTGATGTAGAACAAAAACAAAAAGTGCAATCTAATATTCTTGGAAAGCTTAAAGAAAAATATGGTTCTGATCTAATGTTGATACCTTTACCTGTGGATTTGGAGTTAAGTGTTATTGGCGCTTTTGTTAAGTTACATGATATTGATGAATTTCCAACTGTTTTAATAAATGATGCGATTAAGCTTGAAGGATTACATAGTTTGGAAGAGATAGAAAAGTTAATATAATTTAATTGATTACCCTTTTTATGGTTAGTTGTGATATGTGTGGTAAAGAAGGGGAAGTTGTTGATGCTATTGTTGAAGGTGCGGTTGTTCAAGTGTGTTTAAGTTGCTCTAAACATGGAAGTGTTATTGCGATAAACCAGCCGGTTGTAGACAAAAAGATTGAACAGCAGAGGGAAATAGAAGAAAAACCAGAATATGTTGCTGTTGTGATAAGTGACTTTGCTAATCGCATTAAATTTGGTAGGGAAAGAAAGGGATTAAAACAAGAGGATCTTGCACAGGCATTAGCAGAAAAAGAGTCTGTTATCCATCAATTAGAGACTGGGAAATTAAAGCCTAGTTTTAAATTAGCTAAGAAATTATCTGTTTTTTTGAATATAGATCTTATAGAGACTGTTGAAGCTTCTTCTAAAATCGAGAAAAAAGTTGATTTTAAAGGAAGCGCTGTTACTATCGGTGATTTATTGAAGAAAGAATAGTGTGCAAGCCATAGACATAATGGCGTAAGGAATAGAAAGGTTTAAAAGTGTACTTTTTTACTTTTTTCCGATTAAAATGGAAATAAATATTTTGCATTCAGAAAAAGGTTCTTTAAGGGTTGAATTGGTTGGTGAGGATCATACTTTTGCTAATGCTTTGAGAAAGCAGTTGTGGAATCAGCAAGGGGTTAAATTGGCAGGGTATAATATTGAACATCCTTTGATTAGTCATCCTGTTTTGGTATTGGATGTTGATGAAAAAAAAGATCCTAAGAAAGTTTTACTAAAGGCTGCAGAAGAATTAAAGAATAATAATTTGGATTTGATTGCAAAGTTAAAAAAGATTTAAAGAATGAAAAAGATTCTTAAAAAAACTTGGAATTTTTTATGGCATGAGGATTCATTGGTTAGTTGGGTTGTTTCTTTTATTGTTGCTTTTATCCTTGTTAAGTTTGTAATTTATGCTGGAATTGGCCTGTTACTTGGTACTAGCTACCCGATTGTTGCAGTTGTTTCTGGAAGTATGGAACATGAGGGGTTAGGATTTGATCAGTGGTGGGAAGAGAATGGTGAGTGGTACGAAGAGAGTGGAATTACTAAGGAAGAATTTTTTACTTATAAATTTAAAAATGGATTCAATAAAGGAGATATTATGGTTTTGGTTGGTGAAGAACCGAAAGATATAAATAAAGGGGATGTCCTTGTTTTTGAAGCAAATTCAAAACACCCTGTGATTCATAGAATTGTTGATGAGTGGGATGAGGGTGACAGTTATTATTTTCAAACAAAAGGAGATAATAATCCGATAAGTCATGAACAGCTTGGGGAAACAAATATAGAAGAAGATAGAATCATTGGTAAGGCCGTTTTGAGAGTTCCTTTGTTGGGGTGGTTTAAGATTGTATTTGCGGAGATTGTAGAATGATTGCGAATTTATTTTGTCCAAAATGCGGTACTATGATGTTGCCAGAAGAAAAAAAGATGAAATGTTCTGGATGTGGGTATAGTCCTCGTGGGAAACAAGACAAATTAGTTCTAACAGAGAAGATTGCGCTTTCTAAAAAGCAGGAAATTGAAGTGCAGGATAAGAAAGTTGAAACCTTGCCAAAAATTAAAGAAGATTGTCCTAAATGTGGAGCAAAATTTGCTTATTATTGGACTTTGCAAACAAGATCTGCAGATGAATCTGAGACTAGATTTTTTGAATGTGTGAAATGTGGCAATAGATGGCGGGTTAATTAATTATATACTTTAGAATAGGAATAGTTAAAAATCTAATTATATTTCTTTTTAAAATGAAGTTTGTACTGGCTGAGCCTAAATTGTTGAAAGACAGTATTGGAATCCTTTCTGATTTGGTAAGTGATGTTAAAATAAAATTTGATTCGGATAAATTGGAGATTGTTGCAATGGATCCTGCAAATGTTGCCATGGTTATTTTTAAGTTGTTAAGCAGCTCTTTTACAGAATATGAGGTTGGAGATGGAGAAAATATTGTTGTTAGTTTAGATAGTTTAAAACAAATACTTAGTAGAGCAAAATCTTCAGATAGTGTGCTTTTTGAATTGAATGAAGAAACAAATAGACTAAAGATTGAATTGACAGGAGAAACAAATAGAAAATTTAATCTTGCTTTGTTAGAAAGTCAAGAGAAAGATCAGAAGGTTCCTAGCTTGGATTTTTCTGGTGCAATTGAATTAAATACACTTGTTTTTAATGATGCTATTGATGATATGGATATTATTTCTGATTCTATTGTTTTGAATTTAGATAAAGAGGGATTGACTATGGAATCTGTTGGAAATACTAGTGATGCTAAGGCCCACCTTAAGGCAATTAAGGAAGGCGCTATTACATGCAAGTCTGATGATATTATTAAAGCAAAGTATTCTATTGAATATTTAAAAAAGATTTCTAAAGGAAGTAAATTGGCTAGTAGTGTTTCTCTAGAGTTTGGTGCTGATTATCCTTTGAAAATAGAGTATAAGGTGCAAGATAAATTGCAGTTAACTACTATTTTAGCGCCGAGAGTAAGCAATGATTGATAGAAACATTTATAAATTTGGTATTGTGTTTTAAAAGTTATGTCTAAAAGAGGTCAAGCTAGTATTTTTATTATTCTGGGAATCATTGTTTTAGTGTTATTTGGAGCCCTTTTATATTTTA
>JAIOSD010000059.1 GCA_021107835.1 archaeon | reverse complement strand
TAGGCTTTGGGCAATGGCTCTAACATGAAAATTTTTTCTAATTAGTAACTCTACTATTTCTAATTTTAGATTGTTTCTTTTTTGAACCATATGGATTAATAATGAACCGATACTATATAAATCTTCCTATTTTTCAAAATCGTGAATAGTTTTCTGACCAAAACAAATATCATAAAAGTCACAGTATCGACAAAGGACACCTTCTTTTATAGAGTAATCATCAATATCATCAGAAATAGTATTCTCTTGAATAACCTTACACTCCCGCTTAGCAAACCTAAGTAATTCATCATCAACTTCTAAATAATGTGGTTTGTGCCTTAAAAAATCAACACCAACTAAATGAGGCAACTTACCATATTTTTCTTGATAAAGCAAAGCATAAATTGCCAACTGCAATCTATATTCTTCAGTTATTTTCTCTCTTTTAGAAGTTTTGTAATCCATAACACTAACCTTCCCATCTATTTCATGGATTGCATCAACAAAACCTTGTACTTGATGTGCTTGAGAAATAAAATGCATTTCTGTTATTGGCTTAACAATATTAAATCCTTCTTTTAATCCATAAACCATAATTTTTGGTTTTAAAACTTTCAAAAAATTATTAAACCAATTATTAACCATCATCTTAGTTTCTTCAAAATAAAATAATAATTGATCTTCAGTCAAATCCAATTTAGCAAATTCGTCCTTCCCATTTTGCCATTTCTGTTTTAACAAATTTTGTAAAATAACTTTCAACTCAAACTCATAATGATCACTATGTATATTTGATATATCAATAGTAAAAAAATCTTCTAAAACAGAATGAGCAATAGATCCCCTTTGTAAATGGATAGATCCAATTTTTCTATCTATTTTTAAAATATATTGATAATAGTATTTCCTTGGACACTGTTTGTAAGTATTTATTGAATTTGGACTCTGTATTCTTGCGGCCATCCAATCCTTAAACCCAACCTGGTTTTAAAGATTATTTAAGTGCAGTATATACTTAAGAAAACTATTTAAATAGGAAAAATAAAAATTAAACAAAGGTAGGTGATACTCATGGCCAAAAAAAGAACTACAAAAAAAAGAATTTCAAAAAAAACAGTTTCTACTAAACAAATCGCACCAAATGCTCGTGCAGGATTAATTTTTGCAGGACTTATCTCATTAATACTTGGTTGGATTCTCTGGGATGGAATATTAAGTTTAGAAAAAGTACTCGCTATCTTGTTATTTATAGCAGGGGCATTAAAAGTATTATGGGGAATATTCTCAAGGTAAAAAATGAAAACTGAGAAGGTAAATTATCATCACGGAAAGGGGTTTTTTGCATTTAAAGGGATAGTAGTAATTTTATTGGGATTGGCACTATGGTTTAATTTTTTAACTTTAGCACAAACATTTGCAATATCATTGGTTTTATTAGGAATAAAAAAAATATATTTAAGTGCAACACACCATTGTTAAAATAAAAGTGCAAGGTACAGGATTCGAACCTGCGTAAGCACTAAGCTAATTGGTCTTGAGCCAATCCCGTTTGACCACTCCGGCAACCTTGCTTATGTTTTATTGCTTTTATTTTCTTTAAAAAGATTTTGGAAAGAATTAATTCAATAGTTTTGGATAGCCTTTCAGATTTTTTAACCGATATAACTTTATTATTTTTTCTCGGGGTATTTTTTTAATAAATTCTCTCTGTTTTTCATATTGAGCATTTATAAATTTGGTATGTATTTTTTTCCATTTACCCTTACTTTGTTTTACGTAGTTTGCCCATCTTTCGACGGATTCTATATCTTGATTCATAATTTTATTTCCTTTATCATTGTTTTTATTTTTTTTATTTCTTCTTCATCTATCTCTTCTTCATACACTATTCTTAAGTGTCTAGCATCTTCAATGTCTTTTGGAGTTTTTAAATATTCTTCTTTAAAAGCTATATTCATTTCAATTGTACTGAACCATATGTCTAACCCTGTTAATGGAAGTTTTGTTTTTGTTTTTATCTGATAATTATCTAATATATCTTTAGCAAATTTTATTTCCATTTCTGGAAGGGGGATATTTTTTTCTGTGTACCTGACACTTGTATTATTTTTTAGATATTCCATAAAAATTTCTTCTGGATCGTCCGATTGTACACAAACAAAATCATTTTTTATTAAATCTTGATGTAATCTTTTAAATTTTTCTACATCCATTTTTTTAATAATCATATCTATATCTTGGGTTGCTCTTGCCCTCCCAGATGAAATTACAACAAATCCAGATACAATTATGTATTCTGTATATTTTTCAACGATTTTACAGAATTTTATACAAAATACATCTAAGATATTTCTATTGGATATTCCAATCATATCATTGTTTGTTTGTTTGTTTATATATTGTTTTTGGTTGTACTTGACAAGCTACTTTAGAAAGGTTTTTATTCTGACTTTCCACATTAATTATATGCCAATTAACGCAGGATATGAATATGAGAATGCAGAAAAAGAATATCTAGAAGCTAAGACTATTCCTGAAAAACTAAAATGTTTACAAAATATGCTTAGTGTAGCACCATCACACAAAGGAGCAGAAAAACTAAGAAACGATATAAAACAAAGAATTTCTAAATACAAAAAATTATTAGAAAGAGAGAAAAAACTATCTAAAAAAGGGGGGGGAGGCTTATCAATAAAAAAAGAAGGAGCAGCTAGAATAGTTTTAATAGGCACAACTAATTCAGGAAAATCCACATTATTAAGCAAAATAACAAATGCTAAACCATTAATAGCAGATTATGAATTCACAACAAAAACTCCTGAAATTGGGACCTTAGATTACAAGGGTGTTACAATACAAGTAATAGAAATCCCAGCAATAACTAAAAATTATTTAGAAAAAGAAAAGGGTCCAGCTTATATGAGTATAATCAGAGATTCAGATTTAATTATTATTGTTTATAGGGAAAAAGAAGAAATTAAATTAATAAAAAAAGAATTAAGAGACGCTGCAATACCTTTCAAAGGAATTACTTTAAATTCAAACGAAGAAAGTCTAAAGGAAAAAATATGGAAAAAATTAAAACTAATATATGTATATACAAAAACCCCTGGAAAAGAAAAAGATTTTCCTCCAATTGCTATGAAAAAAGGTTCTGATGTAAAAGAGTTAGCTAGAAACGTACACAAAGATTTTATTAAAAAATTTGATTACGCAAGAACATGGGGCAAGGGAGCGAAGTTCGATGGACAAAGAGTGGGATTAACACACATTCTAAAAGAAAAAGATATTGTTGAATTACATTTAAAGTAAAGTTTATATATCTTCTTTCTTTTTAATTACTATGAAAAAGAGTGTGATTATTCTACTGTTATTAGTTTTAACTATTCCTTTTAGTATAGCAAAAGTAATCCCAATCGGAGAAACCCATAGTGTAGAACAAACTAGTGAACCAGAACAAAAAGTAACAACTTATTTCTACGCAGGAAACAAACTGTTAGCTTCTAAAGAAAATGATGAAATAAAATATCACTATCAAGATAGGTTAGGCACAGATATTAACTCAAAAACATTGCCTTTTGGACAAGAGATAATTAACGAAGAAAGATTCTCCTTCACAGGAAAAGAACTAGATGAAGGGCTATATCGCTTTGGTGCTAGATATTACGATTCAAACTTAGGTAGATTTACTAGTGTTGATCCTGTTGAGGGAGAATTAGCTTATGGTTATGTAATGAATAATCCTATTAATCTTATTGATCCAAGTGGAGAATCAAGCATGACATATTTAGGAATGGCAGCTACCATTGAAGCAATAGGACAAACATTACAAATATCTGATGAAATGAACTACATATCCAAAAATTTAAACAATAAAGAATTTAGAAATAATAAGGAAGGATCAAAAGAAATAAGCATGGATCCTACTGAACTTTTAAATGAAATAGAAAAAGACATAGTTTATCATTTTACAGAAGATCCCCTTTCAGAAGTGAATAATTATTATATTGATATGACTCCTTTTATTGGAGATATAAAAGGGTTTATAGAAGGGGTGGAAGGCGAAACTGCTACTGGAGAAAAATTAAATCCCTTTGATAGGGGCCTTTGTATATTATGTCTCGGCGAGGTTAGAACTATAGTTAGATCAAATAAATTCTTAAAACAAATAAAAAAAGCACCCCTACATAAAATAGAAGTAGCAATAGAAAAAGTAAGAAAATTACTAAATCCAAAAACGTCAGGACATGTTAATGTTGATAAAGGAAGCAGGTTATTTTATGAGTACAATCCAGAAACAGGAGAGGCAATTATAACAGAATATTTGCCTAGTGGAAAACACCCTCCAAATAAATTATGGGAAAGAAAAGGGTACGGTGGAAGATAATTAATCTTCAAATTCATGAGAACAATCATTACAATGAAATACTCTTCTAGAGGGAATATACACCATTTTTTCGCTTAGTTGCGCTTCTTCTAACAATATAGTATATCTTTCATTAAGCCTAGTTTGTTCAGAAACTAAATCCTTAAATCTTTCTAAAGCTTGTAAATTATCAACTAAGGAAGGATCCTCTAAATCAAATCTCTCAGTTAGTAAACTAATTTCAGTATCTCTATCAGATAAAATATCATAAATACCTTGCAAAGCCTTACAATCCCCACATATTCCATTATTTTCCATTTAATTGGGAAAAAACACTATTTTTTAAGAGTTTCTATTTAATTTCAACATCATCAGTCCGCTCATAAGGTCTAATTTCTAATTTATATTTTTTATTAGGATTATAAAATTTAGCCCCTGTAATACCTATCATGGCACCATTATCTACGAGCAAAGAATTATCAGGGATAAAACACTTTCCATCCCTTTCAGAACACATTATTTCAGACATTTTTTTTAATCTAGTATTACAAGCAACTCCACCACCAAGAAGCAATTCATTTTTATCACAGTGCGCCATTGCTCTTTCAGAAACCTCCAACAACATGGCAAATGCAGTTTCCTGTAAAGAATAGCATAAATCTTCTACTTTATATTCTTTAGAATCATATAATTGTTTCAACTTAGTTAAAAGTCCAGTAAAAGAAACATCCATTCCCTTAACAGAATAAGGTAAAGAAATAAAATTATTAGACTTTTCAGCCAACTTAGATATCTTTGGACCACCAGGAAAACCTAAACCAATATAACGACCAAACGCATCTAAAAAGTTTCCAGTTCCTTGATCAAGAGTTTCACCAAAAACCCTATATTTTCCACCTTCAAAAGCAATTACTTGCGTATTAGCACCAGAGGCATACAACAAAACAGGATTTTTAGCTTTAGTAACAGCTTTCCCAACTTCTAAATGAGCAACACAATGATTTACTCCAATAAAAGGAATTTTAAACTCCTCATGCAATTCTTTTGTAGCTAATAAACCAACCCTTAAACAAGGGCCCAAACCAGGTCCATGAGAATAACTAATCAAATCAATATTTTTTATATCTAATTTAGCTTCTTTCAAAGCATCAGAAATAACTTGTTTGTAATATCTTTCATGATGTTTAGCAGCTTGCATAGGAATGATTCCACCACTTTCAGTAGTATAACTTTTCTTAACATTCGCTAAAATTTTATTCCCTTTTACAATACCAACACCGAAAGTATGTGCTGTCGATTCAATTCCAAGTGTGATTAAGTTTACCATTTTCTATAAACTATCCAAAGGGCTTTTAACCTTTATGAAATTTGAAGTAGCAGCATGAACATAAACAAATGTAGTCTCAGGGCTTTTGTGCCCTAATAAAGCCTGAACTTCAGAAACAGAATAACCATTTTCAATTAAGTGTGTAGCAAACGAATGTCTTAAGGTATGTGGACTAATATTTTTTTCAATTCTAGCTTTTTCTTTAGCATTTTTTATTATCTTTCTAATTGTAGCAGAGTCATATTTTTTCTTTCTCATACTTTTAAACAAAAAACCTCCCCTATCGAGTC
>JAIOSD010000018.1 GCA_021107835.1 archaeon | reverse complement strand
CCGACTTGAAAAAAAACATTCAAACAGAAGAAGCAACAAAAAATGCCTTTATAATGCCATTTATCCAAATTCTTGGATATGATGTTTTTAATCCAATGGAAGTAATCCCAGAATTTACAGCGGACATCGGTATTAAAAAGGGAGAAAAAGTTGATTATGCAATATTACAAGACGAAAATCCAATAATTTTAGTTGAGTGTAAATATTGGAAAGAAAACTTGGATGTTCATAGTTCTCAACTTCATAGATATTTCCACGCAACCAAAGCACGTTTTGGACTTTTAACAAATGGACTTAAATACAGGTTTTATACAGACTTGGAGCAAAAGAATGTAATGGACACCGAAGCATTCTTAGAATTTGACATTGAAAACATAAAAGAAAATACAGTTAATGAATTAAAAAAATTTCAAAAGGTATCGTTCGATATTGATAAAATAATCGATAGTGCAAGTGGATTAAAATATTCAACTGCCATCAAAGAAATATTAATTCTGGAACTTTCCGAACCATCAGAAGAATTTGTGAGATTTTTCACAAAACAGATTTATACCGGCAAAATAATTACAAAAAAAGTCCTTGAACAATTTAACGAGATTGTTAAAAAAGCAACAAATCAAGCATTTAAAGACATTGTTAATGACAGGCTGCAATCTGCATTAAACAAAGAAGAACCAACAATTGAAGAAGAAGTGCAGGAAGAAAGTAAAGTTGTTACGACCAACGAAGAAGTTGAAGCATTCCATATTATCCGTTCAATTGTCAGGACAAAAGTTGATGTAAGCAGGATTATTGCAAGGGACACTCAATCATATTACGGAATATTACTTGATGACAATAACAGAAAACCAATTTGTCGTTTGCATTTAAATGGAAGTAAAAAATACATCGGACTTTTTGACCAAAATAAAAACGAAGAAAAGATTTTATTAAATAATCTTGACGAAATTTATTTACAGACTGACAGACTATTAGAAACAGTTTTAATGTATGAATAAAGAAGCCCAGCCCATAACAAAGGCTCATACGTGATACGGGGTTTGCCGTAAATTGAAAGATTATGTAAGATAAGGAATTTAGTAGTAATTTGAAAGTGAAATTCTTCGGGAACCCGCACTACGCATAGCCAAACCGTTATCTTTTTTAAAGGAACACTATGACCACAAAAAAAGCTATTGAAATTGCTTCTCGTGTATATGGCTTATATCTTTTAATTCAAATACCTTTTGCTTTGGCTGGCCTAATTAGTGTTTTTGCAATAAAACAGGATGAGTTTCTTAAGAATCCTCTTCTTTATAAAATCTGGGCTTTTATTCATCCAGTATTCTATTTAATTGTCGCGATTCTTTTAATTTCAAAAGCAGAAAAAATTTCAAATTTTATTGCTGGCAAATCGAAGGAAAATTCTAAAGCAGGTGAAGGACTTTCTAATTTTTCACAGCTATCTTTTTGGTTGATTCTTTTAGGTGTATACTTTTTTATCACTTCGACCTCATCTTTAATTCGAGATTTCTTTCGTTTCCCAATTAGTTCTGGTGATAGTTTTATTTGGAGTATTTTATTGTCCCATGGTTTTAATATAATAGTTGGAATTTTGCTGATTACAAAAACTGAATGGATAGAATCTAAAATTAATAAAGATAAATTTGAAAGATAACCCGTCGCTCAAGAGGGACCGGGCAAAGGCGACGTTTTCTAAAAAAGTTATCTAAACTATAAATCAATAAGCTTCAAGGCAGGGATTGGTTATCTGCCCGGCCCCTTAGCTCAACCGTTAGCGGTAATTAAAAACAATAATAATCAGATAAATTATAGATAATATTTGGATATTTATAGAATTTGATTTACTTTCGTATTCAGATATAATACAGATACGAAATGGATAAATATATAAATAAATTAAACTTTGATTTTCAAACAAATCAAAAAATATTAAATCTGATTTCTCAAATTGACTTATACAAAGGCAAATGGAATAGTATTGAAAAACAAGAGAATATATACCTAAAAGAACTACGAAAGATCGCAACAATTGAAAGCATTGGGTCTTCTACAAGAATAGAAGGAGGAACTCTTACAGACAAGGAAATAGAAGGACTTTTAAAGGACATAAAAATAACTAAATTAAAAACAAGAGATGAACAAGAAGTTATTGGTTATTATGACACATTGGAAATTATTTATGAGAACTATGACAGCATAAGACTTTCTGAAAATTACATCAAACAATTACATCAGAAATTATTACGACACAGCGATAAAGACACAAGGCACCGCGGACAATACAAATCTCTTTCAAACAAAGTAGTAGCCAATTACCCCGGCGGAATACAAAAAGTTATTTTTAATACAACAGAAGTTCATTTAGTTGATAATGAAATGAACGATTTGGTTAGTTGGACTAATAGTCAATTTGAAAACAAAGAAATTCATCCTTTAATAATTATTGCAAATCTTGTTTATGAATTCTTATCAATTCACCCGTTCCAAGATGGAAACGGAAGATTATCAAGAATATTGACTACTATGGTGTTACTGCAAAAAGATTATTTCTTTATTCAATATGTATCTTTTGAAAACTTGATAGAAAAAACAAAGCAAGAGTATTATCAGGCGTTAATGGAAGGACAAAAAAACAGAAATAAACAAAATGAAAACATATCTAAATGGATATTGTATTTTCTGGATAAATTGAGTGTGCTAACACAAAGACTTGACACAAAATATGATGTGTTTAAATCAAAAGGTGGATATTTGAATGAAAGACAAAAGGAAATAAAAGAATATTTAAAAAAAAATCAGCCTCTAAAGATATCTGATTTAGCAAAAAGATTTGAGCATATTAATATCAATACAATTAAAAAGGATTTACAATATATGAAAAAAGAACAGGTAATAAAGAGTCTTGGAAAAGGTAAAGGAACTGTGTATATAATTGAAAAAGAAGAATAACAACACCACAACAATGTATATAAAAAATAAGCAAAATAGTAGAATTAATGTGATTGTATGAAATAACAGAATACAGACTCTGTATGGTATTACAGAGTCTGTATTCTGTTTATTACTATAATATTTCTATACTTCTTTGTTACACTTCCGGTCTTGGATAAAGCCCACCTCTTTCAACTATTTCAGGAACTTTTTCCTCCCATTCTATTGCCATAATATGG
>JAIOSD010000014.1 GCA_021107835.1 archaeon | reverse complement strand
TCCAACTTCTCCCAAGTTTGCTGAGAGTAATAGTTTGACAAATTTTTTAATATTGTCAAATATTCTTCTTCCATGTTTTATTGCTTTTACAATAGAACCAAAGTTATCATCTAAAAGCACCATATCTGAAGATTCTCTAGAAACATCTGTTCCCGAAATACCCATTGCTACACCAACATCTGCTTTTTTTAGTGCTGGGGCATCGTTTATTCCATCTCCAGTCATCGCTACAATTTCTCCGTTTTCCTGGAAAGCTTGCAATATTTTTACTTTATGTTCGGGATTTACTCTTGCATAAATATCAATTTGTCCAACTAAATGTTTTAATCTTTCCGGAGGTAGTTTTTCTAATTGTTCACCTGTAAGAACCTCTGTCCCTAGGTTTAATTGTTTTGCAACTGCTTGTGCGGTAATTGCATGATCTCCAGTTATCATTACAACCCTTATTCCTGCTTTGTTACAAAGTTTGACTGCTTCTATTGCCTCTTCTCTTGGTGGGTCCATCATCCCCGTTAAACCTAAGAAAATTAAATTGTCTTGTGTTCCATCTTTTGAATATGCTAAGGCTAGAACTCTTAAAGCAGAACGAGCCATACGTTCGTTTACTTTTAATATTTTTTCTCTATCTTTTTCTGTAAGATATTTTATTCTTCCGTTTTGGTATAAGTATTTGCATTTTTTTACAATTATTTCTGGGGCGCCTTTTATATTCAAATGTTTTTTATTTTGGTAAGCATCTAATGTTGCCATGTATTTTTTTGAAGAATCAAAAGGAATTTCATCTAATCTGTAAAACTGTGTCTTTATCTCTGCTTTTTTAGCCGCTACTAAAAGCGCTAATTCTGTCGGATTCCCTGTTTTAGTTTGAAGTTGGGAATTATTACAAAGGATTGCTGTTTCGAATAATCTTGAAAGTTTTTTTGTATCATATTTTCCTGCTATAGTTTTGAAGGTTCCTTTTGTTTCATATCCTTCTCCAGTTACGAAAATTAAATCATTGTTTGCATAAAGTTGAGTTAACACCATCTTTCCTGCAGTCATTGTACCTGTTTTATCTGCAGCGATTAAAGTTACAGAACCAAGGGTTTCAATTGCCGATAGCTTTCTTATGAGTGCTTTTCTTTTTACCATACGTTGTACTCCTAAAGCTAATGCTACGGTTACTACTACTGGTAGTCCTTCTGGAATTGCTGCTACTGCTAAACTAATTGCGGTCATAAACGCATCTGTAACTGGAATTTTTCTTAGAAGTTCTATGATTATTAATAATATTGCTAACCATACCATTAGCATCCCTCTTCTTTCACTGAATTTTGTTAGTTTTTTTTGCAAAGGTGTTTCTTCTTCTTTTATTTGTTTTAATGAAAATGCGATTCTCCCAAATTCTGTTCTGTTTCCTGTTGCAGTTACTATTGCTTTTGCTCTCCCATACGAAACGATTGTTCCTGCAAAAACCATGTTTGTTTGGTCTGCTATTGTTACTTTTTTCGAAATTGCTTTTGTAGTTTTGTTTACTGGGGTGGATTCTCCTGTGAGGATAGCTTCATTTGTTTGTAGGTTTGAAGTTGTAAGTAATCTTGCATCTGCGGGAATTTTGTCTCCTGTTTCTAATATTAAAATATCTCCTGGGACTACGTTTTCTGCTTTTATTATTCTTATTTTTTTGTTTCTTAGCACTCTTGCTGTTGGTGCGGATATTTTTTTTAAGAGTTCTAGTGCTCTTTCTGCTTTGTATTCTTGATAGTAACCTAATACAGAATTTAAAAGTACAATTGCCAAGATTACAGAAGCATCTAAGAATTCTTTTATTGTTAAAGAAAATATAATTGCTGCTAGTAAAATGTAAATTAATGGGTTTTTGAATTGTTGAAGGAAGATATTTATTTTTGATATCTTTTTTTCATGTGTTATTTTGTTTTTTCCTGTTTTTTGTAGCCTGTATTCTGCTTCTTTTTGTGAGATTCCTGTTGAGAAATTTGTTGATAATAGGTTTAAAACTTGATTTTTGGTTTTAGAATAGTAAGATATCATCAATATTGCTTATTTTTTGTTTTTTATATCTTTTTTGGTAAGGTTTAATAGGGATTAGTTATTCTCTTTTTTTATGAGTGAAGAATACAGACCTAGCTTTTTAGATAATCTTGACTTATTTGATCGGTATAAGGGGGAAGTTGGGGCCTATGTTATAAGGGTAATACTTCAGAATACAACAAGTCGTACCCAAGCTGAAGAACGTATAGAACACTATCTTGCTAATTCGGATTATAGTTCCTGGTTAGATAATCAAATTGAAAGTTTTCGTAATACTCAAAAGGGCTTACTTGAAAGAGAAGGTTCTGGCATATAAAGCTGTTTTGGTAAATTTTATAAGGGGGGTTTAATAAGTATTTTTAGTTTAATGTGGTGCCGAAGAAGCGGAGTTTATGTATTTGCTTACTATGAAGCTTTTGTCTGTGTTAAACTTGAAAGGCCCTGTAGTATAACTTGGAAAGTACAGGAGGTTTCGGCCCTTCAGATCCGGGTTCAAATCCCGGCAGGGTCTCTTCTTTTTTTGTTCCTATCTTATTTTTCTAAAATAGTTCTTAATTTTTTGTGCGTTCTTCTTGAGAAATAATATAAAATCCCAACTATTGAAATTATAGCTGTTGTTATAGAAAATGTCATTATATTTGCTTTTTGAGAAGTTTGACGTATGTTTTCTGTTATATCTACTTCTGGAATAAATTCGTATGTTTTTTTGCATTCACTTTCTTCCTTACAAATTCCAAAATTATTTTTTTGACAACAAACTTGATTGATTTCTTCGCACTCTTGGTTAGATTGACATAAAACATAACATTCTCCAGCATCACAATGCATTGATTTTCCTATGAAAGCAAAGTATCCAGTTAAAGAATTTCCCAATAAGATGATAGATATTAATAAAGCGGTTATAAAAACAGGTAAGAATAGTCTATCTCTTAACTTCATGTTATTTTTGTTTTGTTATATATTTAAAAGGGTTTCGTAGGTATCCTTGTGCATTGTATAAGGTGTTCCAGCCCGATCTAACATATTAATAAGGACAGGGGTTTCTCTTTTATTTGGTAGAATTACTGCATAAGGCAACCTTCTTGCAAGACCATTTGCAATCTCTTCTAATCTCCCCACATATGGATCTGAACTTGTTCCCTGTGTTTTTGTTAATCCTATTATTGCGCCTTCACTTGTCTCCTCATATGCTTTTCCAGAAGAATCAACTATAACGAATCTCAAATCTCCAAGACTTTCTAATCCAGAACGCTTACCTAATCTATTAAGCTCTCGTTTTCTTAGCCAATGTTTAAAATAGTTTTTTAAGGAATTATTTGAAAACGGAAAAAATAAGGAAGTTATAGTTTCCCCCACCTCCAAGTGGGCTATTTCATCTACTTTTTCCTGATCGGCTATTATAATTTCCATCTTATAAAGGGGATTTTATAGCAATATATAAAGGTTCCTCTAAACAAAAAGATTTAAAAGCATATTAATAGATTTATAAATTAATGAAAAAAGATTTGAATAAAATATTTATTTCGGGAATTATAATTTTTATTGGACTAGTTATCTTCAAATTTATACCTATGATTGTTTTTGGAAATGAGATATTATTTGATGCTTCTGCACACATAGCAATTTCCATGTTTATTTTATATGTAATCTGGCTTTTTATAGATCATAATAAGAAGTGGAGAATTCCTTATCTGATTTTTTCATTTTTTGTTTTAACAGTTATATCAGTTCAAAGAATTATAAATTTCAAACATAATGATCTTGGAATCTTATTTGGATTTTTTCTTGGGGTTATTGCAATTTTGGTCTCTAGGGGAAATGAATTAAAACATGTATTTAAATAAAAAAGCTTAAAAATATTGTAAAAAGGATATAATCATGAAAAAAGAAAAACAACAAGGGATTACTGTTAAAAAAGAAGAAAATTTTTCGGAGTGGTACACACAAGTTATTCAGAAAGCGGATTTGATTGATTATAGTAAAGTTTCTGGAGCTTTAATATTTAAGCCTGGTTCTTATGTTATTTGGGAAACATTAAAAGACCATTTTGATAAGAAAATTAAGAAAGATGGTGTTCAGAATGTCTATTTTCCATCACTTATCCCTGAAAAACTATTGAAGAAAGAAGCTGAACATGTTGAAGGTTTTGCACCAGAAGTTGCGTGGGTTACTCATGCTGGAAAAACTAAACTGCCTGAAAGATTAGCTATAAGGCCCACTTCTGAGACTATAATATATGACTCTTACTCTAAATGGATTAGATCTTGGAAAGATTTACCTTTGAGATATAATCAATGGGTAAATATTATCCGTTGGGAATTTAAAAATCCTATTCCATTTTTGAGAACTCGAGAGTTTTTGTGGCAAGAAGGACATACGGTTTTTGCTAATCGTAAGGAAGCTGAAAAAGAAGCTTTGAAAATACTTGGTTTTTATGCAGATGTTTTTGAAGAACTTTATGCTGTTCCTGTTTTGAAAGGGATTAAAAGTGTGAAAGAAAAATTTGCTGGTGCAGATTATAGTTTGAGTGTTGAAACTCTATTGCCAAATGGAAAAGCTATACAGGGTGCTACTTCACACCATTTAGGACAGAATTTTTCTAAGGCTTTTGATATTAAATTTTTAGATGAAAATGAAAACACTTGCTATGGTTGGCAAAATTCATGGGGTATTAGCACTAGAAGTATTGGAATAATGTTGGCTTTGCATGGGGATGATAAAGGATTAGTTTTGCCTCCTAAAATTGCTACGAACAAAGTTGTTGTTGTGCCCATCTTATTTAAGAAAGATTATGAGAAAGTTTTGAAAGCTGCCAAGGATGTTTCTAAAAAATTGAAGAAGTTTAATGTTATCTTTGATGACCGTGAAGATTATAGTGCAGGATGGAAGTTTAATGAATGGGAGTTGAAAGGTATTCCTGTGCGTCTGGAGATAGGTCCAAGAGATGTTGCTAAAAAACAAGTTGTATTGGTTCGTAGAGATGATGGTTCTAAGAAAATTGTTAAGATTTCTGATGTTTCTTCAGAAGTTTCTAAGCTTTTGGTTAAGATTCAAGAGTCGATGTTTTCTAAAGCTAAAAAATTCTTAGATAGCTCCATGGTTAATGTTAAAGATATTAGTGGATTAAAGAAAGCTGTTGGTTCTGGAAAGATTGGAAAGGTTAATTGGTGTGGGGTTTCTAGTTGTGAAGAGAATATTAAAGATAAAACTTCTGCTAAAAGCTTGAATTCTGATTTGAAGCTAAAAGGTTTGGGGAAATGCTTTGCTTGTGCTGCTGATGCAAAATTTGTTACTTATTTTGGTAAGAGTTATTGAGTTTTATAAAAATCTGCTGCATCTTGTTTTGGTATCCAATTGAAATAGTTTGATAAATCGTGAATTCCATTTCTATTGTTTGAAATTCCGTAAAGGATTTCAATATTGGTTTCTGGTGGCATGTCTTCTGTTAAACAAGTCTCTACTAAATCAATACAATCTGGATAGGTTAATCCTACAATAGGAAGATCTTCCCAAGGCATGCTATCTGATGGACAAACCCCCCCGAACCGAATGCAAATAACTTCCAACCTTTTTTTAGCATAAATTCCACCAAGATTTTCCATTAGTATTTTCTGCGCCCCATAAGGGTTTCCTGGTTCAGGAATTTGATTTACAGTTATTTGGTGTCCTTTATCCCATTCAAGATATCTTTCTACATGAACTGAAGATGCCATAATTACCCTTCTAACTTTTTGTTCTAATGCTGCTTGATAAATATTTTCAAACATTAAAGAATTTTCTGGGTTTGTTCTTTCGGACATCCAGTTTCCTGGATTTTGATTCCAAGCTAGGTGTATTACTGCGTCTTGCCCTTGTAATAAATCTAAAGTTGTTTGATAATCTCTAATATCTGTTTCTGGTAAGTCTGCAGTTGTTAATTCGTGATGTTCTAAGCCCTGTGTTAGTATCGTTCCTATTCTTCCCTTTGATCCAGTTAGCGCTACTTTAGCCATTCTTTGCTATTTGTCTTTCTCTCATTTTTCGCATAGCATACCTTCCAATTGGATTTCTTGCTGCATAATGAATAAGTGTATTTGCAAGATTTTCTGACTTTGGACCAGTTCTTAAAAATTCTTCTGCCATTTCTGCATCTTCTTTTGGAAGTCTTTCTAAATAGTTTTTTGCATATGGGTGATTTACAATATTTTCTGCTGATATAGGAGAAGGTCTTAAATCATTACGATAAAAAGCTTCTAAGGCCCTTTGCATATGGTAATCATTTGTAACCAAATCTAATTCATCTTCAATCCCTGCCAAAGAGGTGTTTGTTTCTATCATATGTTTTGCTTGTTCTGCATTACCATCAGTATCAATGGATTCCTGTTCAGTGTATATTTGATATGTGTTTAGAGAAAAATATTCGCCCAAGTAGTCTTCTAAATTTGTAGATCTTGCCGGGGCAGTTGGACCATCCATAATCCCCCCCAGAGCCAATATTGCGGGGGATAATGAATTTTGAATATGTGTGTTATACCTAATAGCAGTTGCAACTATCCTAACTAGTGCATCGGGAGTTGGTTTCCATAAAAAAGGAGAATCTTCATCAGAATGCATTCCTGAAGCAGGTAATAGTATTCCTCGTTGATATCTTTGTTCCATTTTATTTTCAAAAGTTTTGAATAGAGGGGGTAAATTATTTTGTTTTAATTGGTTGCATGGGCAAAAGAAATTCCAGTGCCACCATATAAAACTTCAATTTTATATTTTATTACTCCCATTCTATCTTCAACCCTTGTGAATTCAAGAGCTTTTCCATCATAATAAACCCTAGAACGAAAACCGTTTTCATTAATTGAATTTACTGCAGAATACGCATCTTGGATGGATCCAACTAAATCTTCGCCTAGGAAAGCATTAGCGAGACTATCATAAGACAATTTTTTTGATTGTCGTAACCAACCCCCAATAACTTTCCTTTTAAAATTCTTGGCTTGAGTAGCTCTTTCTCCTTTATCCTTTGAAAATAATTCTGAAATTCCCATAGTTTTAGAAAGAATACTCCTTTTATAACCCTTTCTATTTGTAACCACTATGAAGTTATCTTAATTATAAACCAAAATCTAAAAACTTATATATTATTTAATCTAAAGTATTTTGGGGGTAATCTATTATGGAAAAAAAACCAATTGGAAAAATAACACATTATTTTGATAAGATTGGGGTAGCTGTATTGAAACTAGATAAAGCTATGAAAACAGGGGATAAAATATTGATTGGAGATGGGGACGAAGCTTTTGAGCAAGTAGTGAAATCCATGCAAGTAGACCATGAGCAAATAGAAAAAGCAAAAAAAGGTCAAGAGATTGGTATGAAACTAAATCAAAAAGCTAAACAAAATTGGAACGTTTACAAAGCTTAGAATAGTTTTTTAAAGAAAGCCATTATTTTTGCGTGCCAAGGCAGATTATTTATTTTTATTTCTGCCTGCTTTTTTATTTCAAATTCTCGGTCATATTCATCCTTATAAGTTATTTTTACTTCTACGTTTTCTGAAATGAATTTTTTTGAGTTTGCGCTTATAATTATTGTTTGTGCTTTCTGAGTTTTTTCTGAAGTTAATGGTTTTAATCCTGGAATATTTATTTTTATGTCTTTTACAATTGCATCCGAGGATAATACAAACGATATATTAAACTCTGTATTGTAATCTAATTCTTTTGGAACTTGAAAACCTGTTATTATTAAATCTGGTTCTTGGAGTATTTTTAGACTAATTTCAGATAATAGGTCTATTGAGTCTTTTTTCACTGTTGCGGTTAGTTTACTTTTCTTTTCTACGTTTTCAAAAGTAATTAATTCTTTTACCCCTATTTTTAGATCTTTAGTCTGACAATCTTCTTCTAAACATATTTCAACGTTTGTTAGAAATGTGTTTCCTATGTTTTTCACTTCACAGATTACTTTTGGTTCTTCAAAGTCATAATAGTATTTTTTTTCTTGATTGCAATTTAAAGAAATTTCTTCTGAATAAGATTTATCTTCTTTTTCTTCTAATTTAGATATCATTTCTTGTGCTTGTGATTTTTTTATCGTGTCATCATTTGATGAAAACTTCAAGTTTGTACTTTTTGTTTTTCCAATCAAATCTTTTGCTTCTATTTGTGATGTATACGTGTATCCTGAATCTAAATCATCAGAAACTTGTACAATAAAGAAAATAGATTTCTCTTGTGAAGGTTTTAGTAATGCTGTTTTTTGATTTCCTCCCAATGGCAGGGAGGGTGCTTTTGTTATTGATATAGTGTCTGATAAATATTTGTCGTAGGGGTTTTCTATTATTACTTGTATGGGCACATAACTTCCTGGACCTACTTCATTTACTAATACTTTTATTTGCATATCAAATGGGAGTTGTATTTTTTGTCCTTCTGAAACTATCTGCACATTATTTTCAAAGTTTGATGAAATTAATTCGGTGTTTTTAGATTTCCAAGAATATTTTACACTTGTTTGCCCTGCGTCTAAAGATCTTGAAAGGGTTACATGCCCTGGATCAATCCATCCAAACTGAGTAAACGTTACATCATATGGAACCCAACCTTGGTTTGGGAAATAAACCTCTGCCCAACCATGATTTTCAAATCCATAATTTAAGTTTGAATAAGCAATTCCAGAAACAAACCTTGCCGGGACACCAACAGACCTGAGTAAGGATATGAATAAAGATGTTATTTCATCACAAACTCCTTCCCCATTTTGCAGTACCCAGGAGGATTTTAGGGCTGCATCTGCGGTTACAGTGTTTAAATCATATTCTACGCCTTCATTAACCCACTCTGCAATTTTGTGAACTGCTGTATACAAATCTGTTTCTCCTCCAATTAATTGAGATGCTTTGTTTACTATTTCTGGCGTTATATCAATTATTTCCCCCGCTTCTAGATATTTTTCGTATTCTTGGTCTAAATTTTGTATTGGAAAGCTTTCATGTGCTACTGGATAGATTTGATTCTTTGTTTTTATTTGGGAAGTTAAAGAGTATTCTAGATTAGGTTGAAAAGAATTCCAAGTATAAATTATTTGATCTGTCCCTATATCTGATGGGGGATTTGTTGTTAAGGAAAGAACTTCTTGTCTTTGTGAAGTTTTTGGGAATAAGTATAATTGAGTTTTTAGATAATCAAATCCATTTGAACCTTGTAAATTGATTTCTCCGTTTGATGTGTATTGAATTGTTAAATCTGTTTTATCATTGTAATTTTCTGTTTGAGCTACGACTATAGGTAAGATTAGTAAAAATATAAGTAAACCTCTTTTTAACATAGTTTTTTTGTATTGGTTTTGTTTATATTAGTTTCTAATTTGTTTTTTGGAAGATATACTAAACTTAGAATAAATTTCTTTCATTAACTTTTTCCTTAATTTATATGAATTTGCCCAGATAGCATAAGCCATCCACCCATCAATACTGTTTAATACTTTTTCAAAATTTATAGATCCTTCATTATAATCCTTTTCTAAGGTAATTAATTTTCTTTTGAACTGATTCAAATTTCTTCTTATAATTAGTCTATGATAATAAAACATTTTATATCCCAAAAAATTGATTCCTTTGTAGTTTGGAAAAATCTTAGATTTGTTTGGATGCAATTCAAGATCTAGATTTTTTAAATATTTCTTTATCTTAACCTTATATTTTTCAAGAACAGATTTATTTCCATGAAGAATAACAAAATCATCAACGTATCTAAGATAATATTTTGCTTTTATTTTATGCTTAACAAAATAATCTAATTCATTTAAATAAACATTTGCAAAGAATTGGGAAGTCATATTTCCCAAAGGCATGCCTTTTTCTTTGTTATGGAAGTTTTTTAAAATCTGTTTAATTAACCAAAGAAGTTTTTTATCTTTAATATTTCTTCTAAAGATTTTAAGTAGAGTATCTTGATCTACAGAATCAAAGAACTTTTTTATATCTGCTTTAAAAACAAAGCATTTTATTTTATTATTTTTTGAGACTTTTCTTTTAAATTTGTCAAATCTTTTTATTGCTGCCAATGTTCCTTTTGTTTTTCTGTTAGCGTAACTATCCTCTATGAATGTTTTTTCATAAATAGGTTCTAATATATTGACTATCGCATGATGGACAACTCTATCTTTGAAGATAGATTTTCTTATTACTCTTGTTTTTGGATCTCTTATTACAAACTTTTTTAGTTTTGTTGGTTTGTAAGTTAAAGTTTCTAATTCGGTTTTCAAGCTTAGTAGATTTAGATTTAGATTTTCTCTAAACTCAACAACATAGGGCATGAAAGATTTCCCTTTACTAGCTTTTTTGAAAGCTTTTAAAAGATTGTTATAAGAACAAAGTTTTGGATAAAGGTTGCTACTGGATTTCATTTTCAATGTTATCACTTCATTATAGATAAATGTCCTAGCAGTTCCATAAGCTATTCGACCGTTGGAAATCCCGTTTTCTTTTATTGAAAATTTCGAGTTCAACAGATTGTCGTTCCTGGCATTCAAGTCGTCATTCCTGTTCCGGTAAAGCCTACGAAGTAGCTTAACCATAATTTATATATCCACCACAACTTTAGTATTCGCGAAAGAGCTTCCCACACATCTTTTAAAGCTACTAACTATTGTTGTTGAATTTCATACAGCAAATCAAACTAAACTGTAATTTTATGGATAAGCGTGTAGCCCATGCTGTTATTTTTCATTAATCTAGTATTGGGTAATACTAATTTCCGAATAACAGTGCTAGGACAAAATAGTAACTAAACTTGAATATAAAAAGTTAATTATAATAAAAAATAAAGATTATTTTCCTGTTAAAATAGCCTGAGCTTGTTTGATTCTCTCCACCTTTGCTCTTGCTTCAGTTTCTTCATGTTTAAGTTGGGCAAGATGAGTCTCTAAATCTGGCGACGTGGCTGAGCCACTTATAACTTGTACCCGACCGCCGGAATCCGAGCCCAACAGACTGCCGTTCCCGGCATACAAGCCGTCACCCCCGTCCCGGTAAAGCCCACGAAGTCCTGATTGTGCATCTGGTGTCCAGATAGAAACTCCTTCATCAGAGCCAACTAATCCTTCTTGAGAAGGATCATAAGTTACTCTTCCGTCTTTGCTCAAATAAGGGGCTTCAATAACACCCATATAATCAGTTCCTACAAATCTAAATCCAAGATCATTATCAGCCCCCTCAACACCCAAACCACTTATAATTAATGGATGTTTGGAACTCTTTCCAGTTAACTTTAATACTTCTTGTCTTAACTCTTCGTTTGGACCTTCAGTAGGATATAATGAGATTCCATCTGTATCAGCATATGTTGGTCCTCTTTCAGAAATTACATCCCAAAATCTAACAACTTGTGCAGGAGTTAATAATGTAATATTACCCCTAGTTATCTCTCTTTGTTCTTGATTCATACCAAGAACTCTTGGAACATTTGAATAAGAAATTGGTTCTCCTGTTTTATGTTTGTGAGTATATTCGATACCTTCTACACCCTTAAATCTCTCATTAAATTTGGCAACAACTTCTTTTCCTAAATCGTCATATACAAGAGTCCCTATAACTGGAACATCTACAACCGGATTTCCTTTTAATTGATAGTCTTTTTTCATTTTTGGTTATCCTTTTATTTAGCTAGTTTTTCTAGCTGTGATGGATCGTTTATTGCATAATGTGCAATTGCTTCTCTTAACTCTTCAGGGAGACCTTCTAATTCTCCATAAAGTCTTACTCTTTTCTCAGAAATTTTTGTGTCAAGCCCCTTTGGGTCTTGCAAAATTTGTACCCGACCATTGGAGTTCGAGCCCAACAGACTGCCGATCCTGGCACCCAAGTCGTCATTCCTGTTCCGATAAAGCCCACGAAGTCCTGATTGTGCAT
>JAIOSD010000034.1 GCA_021107835.1 archaeon | reverse complement strand
TATATTTTTTATTACCACTTTAAAATAATTAAGAAAATTCACATAAAGATTAAAAAAAATCTAACTAGTTTTTAAATTTCAAAGAAAAATTATTAGTGCACCAGAAAAGGAAAAATTCCGAAAAACTTAACCTAATCCAGTACATATTTATCACTGTACTAACTATATATAAACCTTTCGTTTTGCTATATTTTTTATCACCACTTTAAAATAATTAAGAAAAGAGGACTATAACTTGAATGCATAAATATTAAAAATAGCTTTCAATTACAAATCTAAATGGAAGGTTGTAAATATAGAGAAACGCCATTTTGTGAATCTAGTTTGAAGGAAGATAGTTATTTCTGCCAAACTGCAAGAAAGCCAGAGCATTGTCCATTATATTCAAAAGCACAACAAAAAGAACAAGAAGCAAAACCAAACAAATTAGAAACAGAAGTAGACAAACTTTCATTTGGTTCAGAAAAACACGATTAAAAGATAATATTATAAATCCTTAATTTTCTTTTAAAAATAATGAAATTAAGTTTAGTTATCCCAACATACAACGAAAAAGAAAATATTCAAAAACTTATTAAAAAAATTCAAGAAGAATTTAAAGAAAATGAGATTGATGGAGAAATAATTGTAGTTGATGATAATTCTCCAGATGGGACTGGCAAGATTCTAGAGGAAATAAAGAATATCAAGATCATTCATAGAAAAGGAAAATTAGGGCTCTCTTCAGCAGTGTTAGATGGTTGGAAACTTGCAGATGGAAATGTGTTAGGTGTTATGGATGCGGATTTAAGCCACCCAACTGAAAAAATAAAAGAACTTTTTTGGACAATTGAAAAAGGAGAAGCAGATTTTACAATTGGAAGTAGATATATCAAGGGGGGAAAAATAGAAGGTTGGAATTTGAAAAGAAAATTAATGTCTAAATCCGCCACACTTTTAGCAAGGGTATACACAAAAGTTAAAGATCCTATGACTGGATTTTTTATGATAAAAAGAGATTGCATAAAAAACAAAGAAATAAGCCCAAAGGGGTTTAAAATACTATTAGAGTTAATCATAAAAGCAGATTATAAAAAAATAAAAGAGATTCCAATAACATTTATCAATAGAGTTGAAGGAAAAAGTAAAGCAGGAACAAAAGAGATTTTATACTACATTAAAAATCTGGTGGGATATCTGCCCTACAAGAAAAATGTGATTAAGGAATTCTTTAAGTTTGCGATTGTTGGCGGGATTGGAATGATTATCAATATCTTAATACTCTACTTATTAACTGAAAAAGTAGGAATTTATTATATGCTTTCTGCAACTATATCTTTTATTGTTGCTATGACAAGTAATTTTGTATTAAATAAAGTTTGGACATTTAAAGAAAATATCAAACTAAATGCTGGAAAGAAGTATATGCAATTTGGATTAGTTAGTATTTCTGCCCTTATAATAAATTTAGTTTTCTTATATCTCTTTACAGAAATTTTTGGGATTTATTATATAATTTCCCAGATTTTGGCCATAGGCTTTGCACTAATTATAAATTTTTTGGGTAATAAAATTTGGACTTTCTCAAAATGAAAAAACAAATTATAAGAATAAGTGGAGCTGCATTAATTCTTCTATTATTTTTATTTTACATTTTCCCCAACAATCCTACAAATAGTGAAGGGGGCATTGTAACATTAACATTTGATGATGGTTTAAAATCTCAATATGAAGTTGTATTTAAGGAAATGCAAAAATACAACTACAAAGGGACTTTATTTTTATTAGCAGAGTGGGATGGGCTTTTTGAAGGAAGAGAATTAATGACTTTTGAAGAGGCTAAAGAAATGCAAAATAGTGGTTGGGAAATTGGAAGCCATACATTAGACCATTTAAGTTTAACAACCATTTCAGATGATAAAATAATAGAAGAATTAGAAAGATCTAAGGAGATTCTAGAAAAAGAAGGATTCGAAATAAAAACGATTGCTTTCCCATATGGTATTTATAATGAAAAAGTTATTGAAGAAACAAAAAAATACTATTCTGCCTCAAGACCAATGGAAGAAGGGTTTAATTCTATTGAAAATCCAAACTTCTATCATTTAAAATCTAAATGGGTACTGAAGAAACACTCTTCTCAAGAAATTTGCTTTTGGATAAAAAAAGCAAATAAGGAAGAAGTATGGCTTATTTTAACCTTCCATAATATTGGAGAAGGAAAAACCCCCTGGGACTTTTCAGAACAAAAGTTTAAAGAAGTTATAGAATGTATAAATAAAGAAGGGATTAAAGTAAAAACAATAAAAGAGGTTTTAGAAAATGAAAAGAGAAACTAAAATTTTAATTGCTTTATTCATTCTTGCCTTTATTATCAAAAGTATTTTTGTTTTTGCTACCCCTTTAAAAATTTGGGATGAAACAGTTTATGCAAATTTAGGTTATGATTTAAGCAACAATATTTTAGATTATTCTGTACAAAACAATGGGTGGAGTGATTTTATTCCTTCAGGAAATGACAATTTTTATGCTTGGCCTAAGATGGGCTTTAGGGCCCCGTTATTACCTTATCTTTTGTCCCCACTTTATTTATTTAATTTAGGTTTTTTAGTAAATTTTTTTATGGTCTTAGTGGGTTCTTTATCTGTTTGTTTAGTTTATCTTTTAGGAAAAAAAATGTTTAATAAAAAAACTGCTCTTTATTCAGCAATTTTATTTACACTAATCCCTTTGCATATAAATTATAGTGCAAAAATTTTAACAGGGGTGTTATTCACCTTTTTTGTATTATTAACTTTTTTTAGTTTTTGGAAAGGATACGAAAAGAAAATAAAAAAATATAAAGTTTTATTTGGAGTTTTTTTAGCTTTGGCTCTATTATCAAGATATACTGCATTGTGGATTATGCCCATTTTCCCATTATATTTTTTAATAAGAGATAAATCACTTAAATTTTTAAAAGACAAATATTTATGGTACGCTATTTTAGCTTTTTTCTTAACTTTAATTCCTTGGTTTATTTATGGCTTATTCGAATATAATAACCCCATAGGAGCATTTATTCATGGCGCAAAAGCATCAGCCTATTGGGGGGGATTACAAGCTTGGCATTTCTTTTTTGGCTACTGGTGGCAAATGTTTTCAATAATAGGGATTATTTTTATTGCTGGATTAATCTCTATTTTGTATAAAAAAGATTTCCTAAAAAAGGAAATTTATTTACTTTTAATATGGTTTACCATTTTCTTAGGGATGGCAATTTATATGCCCCACAAAGAAGATAGATTTATTTTGGCGATTGTCCCAGTTATTGCATTAATTTCAGGGTATTTTATAGATAAAATAAAGAAATATAAAACATTAATCTTAATTGGAATAATTTTTATAAGTTTGTTTTCTTTATCTTCTCAATTTTATACAAGTTATACGAACTCCTACACGGATACAAATGAATGTTTTTTAGAAGGAAACAAATTCCTAGCCGAGCAAGAAAATGCTTTGATTATAACTGATGAATCCTCGATTGTTTATTATTATACAAAACAAAAAACACTTTTTTATCCTAATCCTTGGAATTATATGTCTCTAAGAAATCTAATAGAAAATAATTATGAAGGAATGAATTGTTTTATATTTTTTACAGATTTTGATATGCCATTAAATAAGGAGAAACATATTAAAATAAAAAAAGATTTAGATAATAATTTTGAGAAAGTTTTTGAATGTAATAAAAATTCAGGACTATCAGTGATATATAAATACGCTTAATTAGTAAAAATTACCCTATAGAAAAAACTTAAATACTATAAATTCTAAAATAAATCAATGAGAGAATTATTAAAAAATAAGAAATTAGTATCTTTTGTAATAATAGCAATACTATCCTTATTCTTAATATATGCGAGCCTAATGTTTCTAAACGCATTCCTAGGTGCACTAGTGGTATTTGTGATGGCAAGACCTTTTTATTCCTGGCTAAAAACAAAAAAAATAGCAAAACCAATTGCCGCTTGGATAATAATAGTTTTATCACTATTAATTTTAATAATTCCATTATTTTTTCTTGTTCATGGGTTAATAGATCAAACTGCAACAATCCCACAAACTATAAGAAACTTTGACACTTTTTTAACGACCATTGAAGAATATGTACCATTTGATATAGATCTTAATGAAGATAAAGTAATACAACAAACCGTATCATTCTTTGAACAGATACTTTCTCCAATCTTTTCAAATCTATTTGGTACACTAGCCAATATTATCTTATTTTATTTCCTCTTGTATTATATGCTTATACATGATAAAAAATTCATAGAAAGAATAAAACGGTTACTCCCCTTCACAGAAAAAAATAAATCAAAAGTAATAAATAAGTTTGGAGAAATTACAAAATCTACAATAATTGGCTCTTTGCTTATTGCCATCGTACAAGGAGGTATGCTTGCAGTAGGGTTCCATTTCCTTGGAATACACGGAGCACTATTTTGGGGATTTGTAACTGCTATTTTATCTTTTATTCCTATAATAGGATCTCCAATTATTTGGGGACCAGCATGTGTATTTTTCCTTTCAACAGGGGATATAACAAGAGCAGTAATACTTTTCATTTGGGGATTCCTAATAACTTTAGTGGATAATTTCATAAGACCAATCACAAACAAAAAATATGGTAGAATACATCCACTTGTTTCTGTAATCGGAGTATTTATTGGTTTAGTCCAATTCGGATTCATAGGGATATTTATCGGCCCATTATTAGTAGCATATGTTATTTTATTCTGGGAAATCTACAAAGAAGAGTATTTGGAATAATCACATACTAAGTATGATTAAAAAAGTATCTTAAATTATATCTTATTATTGTTTTTTTGGTTAAGTTTTCTGTATAAAATACCCTACTTGAGAATTATTGGTTTTACTCAGCCATTATTCTTTCTAACTGCTTTCTTTTTCTGTGCCCCCACCAAGCACATCCTGGTGGACTTATAACCATGCTGGGAATAGTTGAATTCATTGGTTCAGGAGTTCCTTTTAGGTTATGGAGTAAATAAGTTAAACCAATAGCTATAGTGGAGGGCACTAAAATAGACATTACTTTACTTACTTTTTTATTTTCAAAGTAAATAGATAAATTTTCGCAAAATCTTGTTGTTATTCCACCAGCAAAAAAAGTGTATGTTGCTTGTTTTAAAGTTGCAACTGATGCGGCATCAAAACCCGCATCATGATTTATGTAATAAACAACTCCCCCCATAATTGCGGCGCCAATTGCCCCCATTTTCGGATCAATAACTCTATTATTTTCTAATGGGTTCTGATCGTAGTGTGAACTTTTCTCAAACATTTTTAATCAATTATATACCAAATTTTCCCATATATAAATCTTTCTATTTATAACAACTTATAAGTAATAACAGTATAACAAACTAATGTAATTTGGACAATTATCTTACATATCAAAACAAGACTTGTGTTTATTCATACTTTTAAACTTCCACAATAATTTTACAGTAGACAAAGAGCTTTCTATTCCTAAATCACCATTTCTATTAGCTTTGCTCATTACACCACAAAAATTCCTACTGTTCCACTCATTCAAATACTTAGAGTGAATCATCAAAACTAAATCTGCATCAGAAATATAATCTTCACTAACTCCTGAGTTAGTTAAAACAAAACTCTTCTCAAAAATTCTAGATCCCGAATCAAAATTATAAAACCTTAACAAAATTTTAGTATTATCTGGGAGATCTCTAACAACAGAATTTTTAGACAAATGTTCTGCAAGATTATCATAATTTATATCAACACTATTTGAAGTAGCATATTGCCCTGTAATTTTTTCTCCAACACTAATTCCAAGTTCCTCTTTATCATAATTTAAATAAAATACTCCAGCTAAAACAACAACAAATACAGGAATAAATAAAAACAATTTTTTCATTAGAAAACAAATGAAACCTTACTTTATATATATTTTGATTATAAACCCTAGGCAAGTCCCTCCGAAAAGGCACGCAAAAGCGTTGTTTAAAACCCGCCTGGGGAAAAAGAGGTGATATCTAATAGTAGTCCTCCAATCCTTTATAAACCTTTCGGTTAGTGCTACTTAAGAATGGTTACAGAATATTTATTGATCATACTCTTCTTCAGGGAAACTACCAAGATTCATGTACTTTTGATATTCAACTACATGGGCTCGCATATTTTCAACTAATGCAGAAGCATGAGCTCTTGGATTTGAAGAAGCTGTAGCAACACCACATTGAACACAAGGCATTCTAGAAAGTCTATCAGAAAAATATACTAATTGGGCAGGATACATTTGACTAATCCTATTATGAAGCACATTCATATTATGATTTATTTCATCTAAAGGGAGATTTTCTCCTCCAATAAGAGGCCTTTCTAAATTAGATATCGCTAAATCAACTTCAGCAATAAGTCCAACACTTCCAGATGTTTTTTTACCTGCCATAGAAAAATAGGGGTTTGGATTTCTTTATAAAACCTACCATTTAAATCACACTAAAATATACAAAAAATAAACCAAGAAAAAACAAAATGAATCCAACAATATAATACCTCGCCCGAACATATTTATTGAAAACTTTTGATTTAAAAAAACCAAGGGGGACAATCCTACCAAATCTTTTCTGATGGCCCTTAGCTATAATTTTATTTCTAAATATAAACAAAATTCCAATAAAACAAAGAATAGCCCCTATAATAAAAAACATTACAGGATACGTTCTCAAAGATATGGCCCAACTCATTCTTTCTTAGATTTAATTTCTACATAATGGCACTTTCCACAATATAACCTATCTTTATGTTCTCCTAAAAAAACGCCTGGACCGCATTTTGGGCAACTAAGTTTACGACTAACTTTATCTCCTTCTATAGTGTATTTTTCATACTTCTTACTTGTTAGTTTGTTCTTCTTTTTTTTCTTCGCCATTTTCTACCTTTTCTTTAGGAACATCTTCAACCTTTGCAGGTTCTTCTTTAGTTGCTGCCACTTTCTCTTCAGATTTTTTCTTAGCCTCTTCAGCAGCCTTAGTTTCAGCTTCTTTTTGCTTTTTACCTTTTTTGATTATTCTTTCCATATCTTCTTTATTGTTATAAACATGAGCAATGATTTTAGACCTTCCAGTCCCAAAATCAGAATAAATATGTTTAACTAATATTAATTCTTTATCAACTTTCAAATCCTTAACCAACTCCTCTTTAACTTCTAAACCACTTGGAGTTCTCTTATCAAAATGAGTAACCATTGCAACAACATCAATACGCGGCAATAATTTTGATTTTTCTTTAGAAATAATTTTCATTTTTAGATTTTAATTACATATTCTCCTTTCACTTTCAAACCAACTCTTTTTGCAATTTCTGATTTTTCAGGATCCATAATAAATAATCTCCCTTTCCAACTATCAGAAAATTTATTCCCTTTACAAATAGGGCAAACATTTCCCTCTACTAATAGTTTACATTTTTTACATGCTTTTTTAGCCATTTTTCTTTTTATCTGTTTCTTTTTTAATATCTTCTTCAATATATTTAAGTGGACCCATACGGTGTTGTCGCATAGTAACCCCAATTTTTGGATTTGCAGCATCTTTATAACTTGCCGCAATTATTCTTCCTCTGCATAAATCATTAATTTTTAAAACTCTTTTACTTTCTTTACCTGTTAAAACACCTTCTTTACTAAATGAAACATAATCATCCATTGCTTGTGAAACATGAACCATCCCATCAATTGGTCCAATTTCTAAAAAAGCACCAAAATCAGTTATTTCAGATACCCTTCCAAGAACAACCTCTTGAATTTCTGGTCTAAATACAAACAATTTGAAAGTAGTTTCATAAAAAGCAGCACCATCTCCTGGAACTATAACCCCCTCACCAACATTTTCTACTTCTGATACTCCGATAACAAATCCCACGTCTTCAGATACATAACCTTCATATGCATCATTCAGACTTTTAATAACAGATTCTCTCACATCTGTATCAAACTTACTAGGGGATACTCTTACATGATCTTTAATTGTTAATTCATAGAACATTTTATTAGTTTTTGTGAATTTCAACACTTTTTAAAGCTTTCTCTTATCAAATATTTTTGTATAGTCCCGAAATAGGTTTACATTGAACTATAGTCTTGAGTACAGATATTTTTAGTCATTCTATATAAACAAATCAAGATTTAGTATACCCCATAACTTTTTCAAAACGTAAACTAATAACAGGACTAAACACTATCAAAAAATAATAGAAATCTTTTTAAATAGACTTTAAATATATTTTACAAGACAAATGGGTATAACAGAAAAGTTGATAGGGTTAGGAATTGCTACAGTTGCCACGGGAGTAGTGGCTTTAGTTGGAAACATGAGCCCCGCTTATAGAGACTTTAATGGGACTGTAACCCGAAAATTCATATCGGATAATTCCCGAGTATATGAAGTTATAGAAGAAGCTTCTATTGTATTAATAGGACTCCCACTAGAGGAGGGAATAGATCCTTATGATGTGGGAGATATCGCAGAAGGAACATATGATTCAAATAAACGTTTAGGAATAACAGATCGCATTAAAAAAAATTACAAGGACGGAAAATTAATAGAAGGATCAAATGGAATGATATGGCAAATAATAAGTTATAGAGAAGCCAGATATGGTGGTCTAGGGGGTGGAGGACTTGTGTTCTAGAATTTCTTTAAAGCTTTCTTTTATCAAATATGTTCACTAAACCTTTCATGCCGTTTTCTCACAAAGGATCTTGGGGATTTGGCCCAATAAAATTTTAAATCTCGATCTGTAACAAGTTGGGAATCATATAATAAACCTCTCCAAGCAGATTGTATTCCAGAATCTCTAGTTAACAATGCAACAGAATTTCCTTTTAATGCTTTTAATGCAGCAATATACAACAGTTTTGAATCTGTTTCCCCTATATCTCTACAACGATAAGATATGGCGTAGCCCAATTCTGGAGTGCTCACTATATCCTCCCCACTTAACGAAATGATTCTATTAGTATCTTTAAATTTTAGTGATAGTTTTTTTAAAGCAACACCATACTTTCTAAGCATATTTAATTTATCTCTTGTTTTTTGGGAAGATATATTATAAGTAAGATTGCCAGGTCCATTCACAACATAATAATTCCTAATTTCTCTTTCAACACCATCACTAATAAATAAAGGAGAATTTAACTCAATTAGCCTAGCTGCTTCAGTAAAGAGATCAATTGTTTTTTGACAATCCCTTATTTGAGTAGAAACACTTTCCCTATTATCAACATGCGCGCAAAGTGCACATGTATCTAACAAAACAAAATCATTTTCCTCAACAATATCTCTTAAGCTAGCCATTTTACTACAATTAAGAAATAACAACTATTTATAAAATTAACTTTCTCTTTATCTCTGGTAAAAGCAATTTCAAATCAGGAGAAATAGCATAGTCCCCTAATCTATCTATTGGCAACCAATCCATCCTAGAAAATAATTCAGGCTCTGTTAATTTCGGAGAACCACGAATAATGCTAGTAACAAACTTATGCGCAATTGCCAACCTTCCATCGGGGATTTTAAATTCTGCCTTTCCAAAATAAGTTAATTCACCAATTTTTAATTTATCTCCAAGCTCTTCATATGTTTCTCTTTCTGCAGTTTTAGCTAAATCTTCTATAGTTAGGTTATCTGGATTAGAACACTCTTCTAAATGAACTTTTCCTCCAGGAGTTTCATAGTGCCCATGTTTTTTCCGATATAACAATAAAATCTCTCTTTTATCGTTCAATACAAAACATCCAGAAAGTAAAATCCTTTCTCCTTGGTAAATATATTTACCCATATTAAAACTTAACATACCTCTTTTGCCTTATAGTAAGAACCTTAATACTTTTTTCCTTTAATCTGCGCTTCAATTCCTTATCTTGGGTAGCAACCATATCCTTTTTCTTTACTTTATCTAGAATCAGCTCATCAACTATTTTGTCTTTTTTAGTTTTAAAAACTTTAAACTTTTTTACCTCTATCAACATAATTGCAGCTTTTGAATTCGGATTATTAATTTTATTTAATTCATCTATTGTTTTATCAAAAACAACTAATTTTTCATTAGGAAATTCTTCCTTAATCTGTGCAGCAACATC
>JAIOSD010000063.1 GCA_021107835.1 archaeon | reverse complement strand
TGGTTTCTGCACTTACGTTGATGAAATAATCTTTTTTTTCACCAGTTTCTTTTTCTGCTTTATCCCTTGCTTTTGCTGCTGCTTTTACTCTCTTTTCAAATTTATTGAATTTTTGAGAAGTTAAGTTTTCATCGTCTTTTGCAAAATCTACTCCTCCAACCCAAGAATCATAAATTACTTTTGTGTGTTCTTTTGTTGTCATCCCTACTTTTGGTTTTGGAACTGTTGCAATCATTGGTCTGTCTTTTATTTTCATATATTTTCTTATCCCTTTTATTCCATATTTTGGTCCCTTGAATGATTTTAAATATTTTATTGGGAAACTAATATCTTCTAGTCTTAAGTTTTTTACAGCTTTCATTCCAAAGATATTTCCAGCTATTGAGCTGACTAGTTGAGGAACGCTGCCTAATTCAAATAATTCTAGTGGATAAGCTACTTTTACATAATCTTTTCTGATTTCAAATGCTCTGGCCCTTATTTTTCTAATATGTGGTTTTAATGTGCTTAGGGTTGTCCAAGTACCATTTGAAGATTCTGCAGCTATTCTTCCAATAGCTTCTTTTTTAGAAATGCCTCTTGTGGGTTCTACTCTAAAGAGTACAATTAGATCTGAATGTTTTTTTGGTTTGTATTTTAGATCTACGAAATCTAGATATTGCGACATTTAGTTTACCTCTTTTATTATATTTGGAATTTCCTTTATATCTTTTATTATGAAATCTGCTTCTTTTAAATCTTTCCAGATTGATTTTGGTGCGGTTAGGAGAATTATTGATTTTACTTTTGCTGCTTTTGCAGTTTTTATGTCTTGTAAACTATCTCCTACCATAAATTTTACTTTTTTATTTAGCTTTTTTTCTGCTTTGTAAATTTCATCTGGGAATGGTTTTGGATGTTTTACTTCATCATTTCCTATAATTAATCTAAATAATTTTTTATTTATCTTTGTTTGTTTTAGTATCATTTCTATTTTTTCATGGGAATTATTACTTAGAAGGCATAGGGTATACTTTTTTGATAATTGTTTTAAAATTTTTTTTTGTGTTTTTGTATGGTTTTATTCCTTTTAGGCTCTCTTTTCTTAGGTTCTCGAAATCTTCTCTTATTTGAGATATCCTTTCTTTTTTTGTTTTTGGAGAGGTCTGTTTTATTTGATCTGTTAGAGTTAAGCCCCACATATTGTATATTCTTTTTCTTGTAACCTTTATTCCATTTTTTTTAAAAGATTTTAATTGTGCATTTACATTCCAGTTATGAGTATCCACTAATGTTCCATCTAAATCAAAACAGATTATCATTTTATCCAAGGGTATGCTTTTTCTACTTTTTTAATAAACTTTTTAGGGGGTAAAACTCCTAATTCACAAACAATTGCTTTTATATTTTTATATGGAATTTCTTCGAAAGCAGGATTTTTAATTTTTATATATTTATTTTCTATTTTCCAAATTTCTTCTGGAGACCGTTCTTCTAGTTTAAGTTCTCTTGGAGAGTATTTCCATGAATTTGTTACTATGTAAAGTGGGGTTTTGTGTTTTTTTGCTAATTCTGATATCATGTAGCTTCCTATTTTGTTGTAAACTAATTTATCTTTAGTTATCATATCTGAACCTAATAATGCGATATTTGCATGTTCTAGTGCGTCTTCTGCTCCAGAATCAACGTAATGAGTTACCCTTATTTTTAGATTTGCTAGTTCTTTTGCTGTTTTTCTTCCTTGGTAAAGGGGGCGGGTTTCTGTGTTGTGTACTCCGAAAGTTACTTTTTTTCTTGCTTTTTTTAGGGCTCCTGTTATAGTGGTTGAATGACAATGTGTGAAAACTATATCTTTTTCTTTTACTAATCTGGATGTTATTGATTCTGTTCTCTTATCCATGTTTGTTAAATAATTATAAGCTAATGCGGGATTTGTTTCTCTTGCAAATTTTATTGCGTTTTGTAGACAAGGTTCTGTTGGCCTTGCATTTATTAATTTTCTTAGAGAACTATAATCGCTTCTTAATTTCATGGCTTTTAAACCTTGTAGTGCTATATTGGTGGCTCCTTGTATTTTTAGTTCTTTTATATTTTGAACTATTTTATCAAAATTATTCATATGTCTAATCTGGTTTGTATTTATATAAAGTTTTCCTTACCCAAATCTATATAAATCGTGTATCCAAGATTTTATTATGACTTTAGAATCGATAGTTAATCCATTTAGTGCGGTTGATAGGCCGTTACATATGTTTTTTGCAGGTGTTATCTATGCGAGTCTTGCTGTTTTTTTGAGTATTTGGATTTTTAGAGATTCTGCTAGTTTAATTATGGTTTTTTTGACAGTTTTTGCATCTATTTCTTTGATGTATTCTACTATGAAAATGGAAGAAGATGTTAGTGTTAGATTAAAGGATGAGATTTCTATATTAAAGAGACATGCTGTGGTTATAAGATATTTAATGTTTTTGTTTATGGGATTTGTAGTTGCATATACTCTATGGTTTTTGGTTTTGCCAGATCAAATGGTTGCTTTATTATTTGAAGCTCAAATGGAAACCATTGCAGCTATAAATGCAAATGTTGTTGGGTTATTTAATAGCTCTGGAGGGGCGTTTTTCCAGATTTTTTTAAATAATTTTAAGGTTTTGTTATTTTGTTTGTTCTTTTCATTCTTTTATGGGGCGGGGGCAATTTTTATTTTAACTTGGAATGCTTCTGTTATTGCTGCAGCACTGGGGGCTTTTATTAATTCAGCTGTTTCTTCAGGAATGCACATTACAGGGGCGATTCCTTTCTCTATTTTGAGGTATGCGTTACATGGGATACCTGAAATTATTGCTTATATTGCTGCAGGTTTGGCTGGAGGTATTATTTCTGTTGCTATGATGAATCGAGATTTAGAAACAAACAAATTTAGAAAAATCGTTTTAGATGTTATAGATCTTAGTTTGATTGCAATTCTTATTTTGATAATTGCTGCTATGTTAGAAGTATATGTTACACCTCTTTTCTTTTCATAATGCTTTTAAATGAATGGTGTTAGTTTGTTTTATGTTTAGAGCTAAAAAATTGTTGTTTGATTCTGGATTGGTTTTTGTCCTTGGTTTATTGGCATCTGTTTTTGGTTATCTGATTCGGATGATTCTTTCTAGACAATTGAGTTTGGAAGACTTTGGATTATTTTATGCAGTATTTGTTTTTGTTTCTTTTTTTGTTGTTTTTAGAGATTTTGGGTTAAGTTCTTCTTTGATGAAACTTATTCCCCAATTTTTGGTTAAAAAACAATATGGAAGAGTTAAATCTTCAATCAAATTTGTTTTTATTATTAATATAATTATTACCCTATTATTTGTAACAATTTTTATTTTGTTTTCTTCATTTTTAGCACAAAACTATTTTAAAAATTCTGCAGCAAAACCTTTATTGATAATCCTTTCTGTTTATTTTGTTTTCTATGCTTTTTATCTTGCTTTACGTGCTATATTTGTGGGTTTTCAAAAGGTTAAAATTTATTCTCTTGATCTTGTTTTTATTAATTTAGTTGTTTTAATTGGATTATTTATTTTTTCTAAATTTGGGGTATTTAGTCCAGCACTTTCTTATCTGGTGGCAGTAATTTTGGGAACAATAATTGGAATCATTTTATTATTTAATACTTTTGATTTTTTTAAGTATAAAAGTAATATGCTTAAGGAACATAAGGTTGAATTATTTAGTTATGGTTTGCCATTATTATTAGTGTGGGTTGGAACTATTGTCATTGGCCATATTGATACTTTAATGTTGACTTATTTTAGAACTCTTTCAGAAGTTGGGATATATAATATTGTCTTGCCTACTGCAATGTTACTTGTTACATTGGGAAGTTCTTTTGGATTGGTAATGATTCCTCTAGTTTCTCAAATGTGGACGAGTAAAAAATTTGGGGAACTTGGACAAATTATTAGAGAAACTTATCAAAAAGCATTTGTTTTGATAGTTCCTATTTGTTTGATATTTTTAATTTTTGCAGATTTTATTTTGTCTATTTTGTTCGGAGATCTTTTTGTTCTAGGATCTGGAGCATTAAAAATTTTAACAATTGGGGCCATTTTATTTTCTGTGGGTACGATTAATAATGGGGTTCTTGTTGCAATTGGAAGGCCCCGAATTGTTACTTGGATTATTATATCTGCTGCTATAATTAATGTTATTTTAAATTTGTTTTTGATTCCTATTTATGGGATTATTGGAGCGGCTATTGCAACTAGTGTAGCTTATGCGTTGATTTTTATTTTATCTAGTTATTATGTTTCTAAATTTGTTAAAATTAAGATTCCTTTAAATAAATGGTTTTTAACTTTTGTTTCTGGAATTGGATTTGTTGTTTTGGCTGAAATTCTAAAAAAATATTTTATTATGGGTCTTTGGATAGAAACTTTTTTGGTTTTGATACTGGGGGGTTTTTTTTATGTTTTATTGATCCTTCTTTTTAGAGTTATCCAAATTGGAGAATTGTTAGTTCCATTTAAAAATATAATCTAGTTGAATATTTTTGCTTTGTATAAAATTTCTTTTAGTTCTTCTTTTGATAGGATTTTGCTTTGTTTTGAGCTGTACCTTTTTTTTTGGGTTTTTTTATACTTGTTTTTTTGTTTTTTGAAGTGGGAGATGTTTATTTCTGGTTGGATAATTAAATAATGTTCTGTTTCGATTGTGCTTCTTGCTTCTTCTTCAGTCATTAAATCTTCATACATTTTTTCTCCCGCTCTTAGACCTATTTCTTTTATTTTGACATTTTTTGGTTCTATCCCGTATTTTGGAGATAATTCTTCTATTAGTGTTTTTATTAAATCGTCTAGTTTGAATACAGGCATTTTTAGAATAAATATTTCTCCCCCTTTAGAAAGTTCTGCAGTTTTGAGTACTAAATTAACTGCTTGAGGGATGGACATTATGAATCTCGTCATTTCTGGACAAGTAACTGTAAGTGGTTCTTTCTTTTTTAGTTGAGTTCTGAATAACTCTATCATTGAACCCCTACTGTTTAATACATTCCCAAATCTTACTGAAGAGAATACAGTTCTTTTTGTTCCTTTATAATTATTTGCTGAAGTTATTAGTCTTTCTGCTAATAGTTTTGTTGCTCCCATGGTATTTATGGTATTTGTTACTTTGTCTGTGCTAATATTTATTACTTTTTCTACATTGTTTGCTAGGGCAGTGTCTATCACGTTTTGTGTCCCACCTACATTTGTTTTGACTGCTTCAAAGGGATTATATTCGCAAGCAGGTACATGTTTTAAAGCAGCAGTGTGAAAAACAATATCAACATTTTTCATTGCCAAATTTAATCTTTCTTTGTCTCTTACATCCCCTATAAAGAAGTTTATGTCTTGATGAGAATTTAATCCTCTTTGCATATCTACTAATTCTGTTTCTCTGATGTCGAGAATTCTTATTTGTTTGGGTTTATGTTTTATTAGTTTTCTAACTATTTCAGAGCCTATTGATCCTGCACCACCGGTTACTAATATTGTTTTGTTTTTGAAAGTATTTTTCATTTAAAGAACTCCCTTATGCTGTTTATGGTATAATCTAGTTCTTTCTTTGTTATGTGGGGGAACATTGGAATGGTTAAAACTTTTTCAGATATTTCTTCTGTTTTTTGTAGATATCCTTTTTTGAATCCATGTTTTTTGGTGTAGTATGTTTTTAGGTGGGATGGGGGGAAGAAAACTTTACTAAGTATTTTTTTATTTTTTAGATGATCTTGTAATGCATCTCTTGTTTTTTTGTCTTTTAATTTTATTGTATACATCTGGTAGAGATGTTCAAATCCTTTTTTTTGTTTTGGAGTTGATACTTCTTTTATTTTTGATAACTCTTTTGTGTAATATTCTGCATTTTTTATTCTCATTTTTTTTATTTCTTTTATTTTTTCTAATTGTGCGATTCCTAAAGCTGCACTAATCGTTGGTAATCTTAGACTATGTCCTAAAATTATATAATCGTTTTCTTCAGTATTTGAGAAATAGTCTCCGTCTGTTGTTTCTAGTCTTCCGTGGGATCTCATTAATTTCATTTTTTCATAAACTTTCTTAGAATTTGTTAGTGCTATCCCTCCTTCTCCCGTTGTGATAATCTTGCTTTGGCAAAGGCTAAATATTGCGCCATCTCCGAATGTTCCTACTGGTTTCCCATTTATTGAAGCTCCAAAAGATTCTGCTGCATCTTCAATTAAAAGGATATCTTTTTCTTTGGCTAATGCAGTTATTTTTTCGGTGTCTCTTGCTGGTTGTCCACCGTAATGAACTAGGATAATTGCTTTTGTGTTTGGAGTTATCTTTTTTTCTACATCTTTTATATCTAATCCATAGGTCTCTTCTTCTATTTCTGTGAAGATTGGTATCCCCTTTGCCATAGGAATCGCATTTATTGTTGAAATAAATGTAAATGATGGTACAATTACTTCTTTGTTTTTTATATTATATGCTGCTAGAAGTATGTGCAATGCGGATGTTCCCGAGTTGAAACTTACAACATTTTTAGTTCCTAAATAGTCTTCTACTTTTTGTTCAAATTCTCTTATTTCTTGTCCATCTGCCCAAAAAGTTCCCCTTTTTATAATTTTAGAAACAGCAATTATTTCTCTTTCATCTGAGTACATTTTAAACAATGGTATTTTCCATTCCACTTTTTAATCATCCTCGGTAATACGGGAAAAAATCTATTATTTTATCTTGTTTTTTTGAAGTATCTCTGAGAATGTTCAATCTTTTATAAGCTTTATTATCGTGAATTACACTAGCTGTGTGAAATCTTAATCTATCCTTTGAAAACCCCGATTTGAAGTGGAATAATGGATCTTTTTCTTGATTTGGATTTACTCCTCCACCAAGGTGGAAGTTTTTGTATCCCTTTTCTTTTGCCCATAGTGCTACTTTCCATAGTAATAGTTGATTTGGAGCCAAGTTTCTATAGTTGCTATCTGTTCCAGAAAAATGATAGTGTATTGAATCATATTTGTGCATAAATAAAGATGCTGCGATTATTTTTTCTTTATGGGTTGCAGTGAATAAAGAAATGTTTTTGTCTAAATGCTTTACTGTGTTTTTGAAAAATTCTAATGGAAAATGGAATTTTTCTGGTGCATTTACTTTTTGCATTGTTTCTAAATATAGATTTGTGAATTTTTTGATGTCTTTTGAGAGTTCTATTGTTATATTGTTTTTTTCTGCCTTTCTTATTAAGTTTCTTGTTTTTTTATGCATATCTTTTAATAGGCTTTCTTTATCTTTTTCTAGATTCATTATTACGGTAGGATTTCTTTTGTCTATGTTTAAAGAATCTTTAAAATGTTCATGATTTTTTAATACAGGATGAAATCTTATGAATTCGGTTACTATGTTGTTTTTTTTACAGAAATCTTTTAGATTAGCTTGGAATTCTTGTATTACTTCTTCTTTGCTCTTATTTGTAACTTTTATTAGTGGCCCTCCGTAGTTATATGGTGTAATCAAATCAAAGTATGTTTTGTCTAATTTTATTGGTCTTTTTATTGTTAAAAAAGTTACAAAATTATTCTTATCTCCTGAGAAAAATAAAATTGATTCTCCACAAAAAGCTTCGTCTATTTGTTTTGAATAATTGTCTTCATATATTCTTGCATATTCTCTAGTGAAATAAATATCTGGTTCAGAAGTTTTCTCTAAAATTTTATTCCATTCTTCATCTTTTGTTGTTAGGATCTTATACATTTTATTGTCCTTTTCATATCTTTTAGATTGTACCTTTGATCTATTGGTATTGTTAGGAGTTTATTTGATAAATCTATGGATTCATTTTCTTTTACTTCTTTTGGCAATTCCCAGTGTATTGGGGGATATATTTTGTTTTTTATTAATGTTTTTCTTATATTATCTCGTTGGGTTTGTGATTTGAAAACTATTGGAAAACCTAGTGGACAAGTGTTTTCATTTAGTTTTGGATAAAGGGGTTTGATATGTTTTGCTAAATAGGCGTAATTTCTTCTTCTTTTATGAATTATTTCTCGTAAGTTGATTCTGTTTAATAAGTCTTTAGAGATGTTAGACATTTTTGCAGGTCTTTTATATTTATTAATTAATTTTTCTTCTGTTTCTATGAAAAGAGGTCTCCAAATATTTTTTAGAAAACTAAAATTTTTTAAAAGTCCTGCTTTTAGTCTTTTTGAAACATATTCTTTTGGAGATTTATTTAATATTATCTTTGTCTTAGTTTTTTTAATGAGAAATGCTCCGTCTGGAATGGGCAAGAATTTCCTATAGCTGTTAAACATATAATCCCCTTGTAGTTTTGGTTTTGATAAAAAAGATTGTACATAATCTTCAATTAGTTTTATTTTATTTTTTTCACAAACTTTTGCTATTTCTTTTGTTTTTGATTGGATAAATCCAAAGTAATGTATGATTAAAATTATTCCTGGCTTTTCTTTTTTTATTTTATTTTTTAGGTCTGTTATGTTTATTTCTAATTTTTTATTTACTCTGTAGAATGAATAATCTACTTTTTCTTCTTTGAATGGGATTAGTATGCTCGGGCAAAGATAAGAAGGTAATAGGATTTTTGTTTTAGTATTTGGTTTCAATTCTTTTATTGTATAGGTGAGACAATCATTTCCGCTTGCTAAAAGTATTGCTTGTTTTGGTATGTTTTTTCTTTTTCTTTTAAAAAATAATGTGAGGGGTATATTGAAATCACTACCTATTTTTTTTACCATTTTAGTAGACCATCTCTTTGTTGATTATTCTTTCTCCTAATTCTATATTCTCTAAAACTTCACAAATGTTTTTTTCAACATTGTCTGAGTTGTATGGATTGTGCATCTTTTCTAAACTTTTTTTGAAATCTTGGGAGAGTGCTTTTTGTATTGCTTCTTTGATTTTTTCTTCTTTGTGGGGGCTATCTATTGTGTTTCTCGCCCTTTCTCTATCTTTTTCTCTTATTCCTATATTTACTGAAGGGAGTTTGAAAAAAGGAGCTTCTACTATTGCTGCGCTAGAATTTCCTACCATTACTGAAACATTTTTTAATAATCCCATGAAGATTGCAGGTTCCAAATTTTTGAAAACATGAAAATTCCTTTTTTCCCCATATTTTTTTATTATTTTTATTATTTCATTAGATCCTGGATCTCCACTAGGGTATAAGATTATTGTTTGTTTATTTAATGAATCTATTGCTCTTAATGTTTCTTTCATTTGGTTTCCTGCTTGATTTTGTTGTGAGTTTATGGGGTGTTGTATTATGAGTAGGGTTTCTTTTGATAAATCTAATTCTAGTTTTTTTTCTATTTTTTCTTTTGTAGCGAAATCTTTGAATATTGGAGTTCCAACCATATTTACTCTCCAAACTTCTTCGCCCATTTTTTTTATTCTTTCTGCACTTTTTGGGGTTCCTGGAAAATGTATATGTGACATTTTTGTTAATGCATGTCTTACTGCATCATCCATTGATTTAGATACGTCCCCCCCTGAAATATGGGCTATTGGGATATTTAGGTGAGTGGCTGCAATTGCTGTGGATAATTGTTCAAATCTATCTGCTTCGATTAATATGATGTCTGGTTTTATTTTTTCAAATACTTTTGTTAGTTCTATTAGAAGTTGCCCAGAGAATATTGCTGCGTTTTTTCCTCCCCTTTTTAAATCAACTTTTGGTTTGATTATTTTTGATATTTTTAATCCAGAGTTTTTCACGACTTTTAGTGAATTGTGTTCTTTTGTTAGGTGCATTGCTGTAACTATTATATGAAGGTCTAGTTTAGGGTTTGTATCTATTGCTTTTAGAGTTGAGTACATCAGCCCGAATTCTGCTCTTGATCCAGTTACATAAACTATTTTTCTCATTCTAGAATATTCAAATCAAATAATTGGTCCTTGGTTAAAGGTTCTTTTAATTTCTTTCCAATTAACTCTTTGTATTTATTGGCAGTAATTCCTCTTGCATCTGC